>NZ_JANPCM010000275.1:0-8829 GCF_031430955.1 Ferruginibacter sp. | reverse complement strand
GGCGCCGAAGAATTTTTGGAAAAATACAAAGGGCAAAACGAAAATAATATCATTGGTCATTTTGGTTTGGGTTTTTACTCTGCCTTTATGGTAAGCGATAAAGTGGAAGTATTTAGTAAAAGTTTTAAAGAAGATGCCCAGGCAGTAAGATGGGAATGTGACGGCAGCCCCGAATTTACGCTGGAAGATGTAGAAAAAGAAAATAGGGGAACCGATATTGTTTTACATATTAATGAAGAGAGTAAAGAATTTTTAGATGCTTACCGAATAGAAGCCATGCTGCAAAAATTTTGCAGATTTTTACCAGTGCCCATTTACTTTGAAAATGTCAATGAGAAAAAAGAAGAACTAAAAGAAGGAGAAACAGCAGAGCCAGAAAAGTCAATTAATAATCCAACACCAGCCTGGACAAAAAAACCTTCTGAATTAACGGATGAAGATTATATAAATTTTTATAAAGAATTATATCCTTATGGCGAAACGCCTTTATTCTGGATACATTTAAATGTGGATTATCCTTTTAATCTTACCGGTATTTTATATTTTCCTAAAATCAAACAATCTTATGAAATACAAAAAGATAAAATACAATTATACAGCAACCAGGTTTTTGTTACAGATGAAGTAAAGGAAATTGTACCGGAATTTTTAATGCTTATGCATGGCGTTATCGACAGTCCGGATATACCGCTGAATGTTAGCCGCAGTTATTTACAGGGAGATCAGAATGTAAAAAGGATCAGCAGCCATATCACTAAAAAAGTTGCTGATAAATTAGAAGAGATATTTAAGAATGACAGGACACAGTTTGAAGAGAAATGGGAAAGCCTGGGCTTGTTTGTTAAGTATGGTATGATGACCGATGATAAGTTTTTAGAGAAGGCCAATAAGTTTCATATTCTGCAGGATGCAAGCGATAATAAATTTTATACCATAGAAGAATACAGACTTGCAACAGAAACGCTGCAAAAAAATAAAGAAGGTAATTTAATTATTTTGTATACTACCAATCCTGTACAGCAGGACGCATATATTCAGCAGGCTGTTTCCAAAGGTTACAAAGTAGTAAAGATGGAAACCATTATTGACAATGGTTTTATACAGCAAATGGAAATGAAATGGGAAAAAGTACAGTTTGTAAGAGTGGATAGCGATATAACCGATAATTTAATTGATAAACAGGAAGGCGGCGAAAGTGTGCTGAGTAAAGATGATGCAGCAAAGCTTAAAGAATTATTTGGCGTAAAAATTCCGGAATTAAATGTTTCTGTAGAAGTAAAAGGATTAAGTAATGATGCGCCTCCGGTAGTAGCAACAAGGCCTGAGTTTATGCGCCGAATGAAAGATATGGCAGCTATGCAGGGTGCTGGCGGCATGGGTGCATTTTATGCAAATATGCCCGATGAAGTTACTCTTACTGTAAATGGTAATCACGCTGTATATAAAAATATTTTAGCGGAAGGTGCAAAAGAAAAGCAGGAAAAATTAGTACATAATCTTGCAGATTTAGCGCTGCTTTCCCAGGGATTATTAAAAGGTAACAGCCTTACTAATTTTATAAACAGAAGTGTGGAATTGATGGGCAATTAAGAAAATAATATTTTTTAAAAGCGGATTGTTTGAAAAAGTAATCCTCTTTTATTTTAATTCTAAAATGGCAGCTTCTAAATATTGCATCTTTTGCGTATAATAAATTTGCTTAAAACCCACAGCCAGTAATTCTTCTTTATACAAAGGGTTTACATAGATTAAAGTGATAGGCCTTGAGTTGATTTCAAAACTTTCTAAAATATTTTCTGCAACGCCACTCATAATTACATCATCAAAAGGGTTAAACATAAAAATGCAATCTACATCGTTGGGTATTTCAAAATAAAAAGCATCGTTATTAATTATTTTATATTGCAGATCCGGGAATTGTTTTCGGGTCATACTAAGGTTTTTCTCAGCAGCTTTACAAAATTCTTTCGAAAAATCTATGCCCGTTACTTTACCAAACCCTTTATTTGCGGCAACACACAAAGCCCTGCCTTTACCACAGCCAATATCTAAAAAATGATTAAATGATGAATTGGTTAAGCGGTTTAATTGTTCAATCATTTCTTCCAGTAAGGAGTAACTTACAGGCATGTAAATAGTGGAGTGGTCAGTATCAATTCCTCTTTCTTCCAGCTTTTTCAATTCATCGGCACCGGTAGTTATAATACCGTATTTTTTTTCTCCTTTTATTTCCTGCGATAGAATGTACTGTGCAATTTTTATATCCCATTTATAAGCTAAGTAAAAAAAATATTTTATATAGTATAAATATTTTTTCATTCAGATAATTGCAGGTCAATAACTTTCAATTGTAATGTGGTGTTGCCATTCCATTCGTTTTCATCAATGGTAAAAACAATATCAACGGGTTTTTGCATTTGCAGCAAATGAAATTTTTCGGCCATGTTAAATCCAATACCTGTAAAAGTAAAATTATCCTGTTTAATAATAAACCTTATGTGCAGGTCTTTTACAATTTTTGAGTAGCCTGTATCAGTAACTTTTTTTGCAATAAAAACCGGCCGCATATTTTCTGGCCCAAAAGGTTCCATCTGGCAAATAATATTGTAAAAAGATTGGTTGAGGTTGCTGAATAAAATTTCAGTATCAATAATAATTTCAGGAATTAATAAATGGTCTTCAATGGTAGCAGAAACTACTGCTTCAAATTTATTTGCAAATGCTTCCACATTTTCCGGCAGCAAAGACATACCGGCGGCTGCAAAATGGCCACCATAACCTAAGAGGTATTCCCTGCAGGCATGTATTGCTTCGTACAAATTAAATCCTGGAACGCTTCTGGCACTGCCTGCAGCCACTTCGCCGCTTTGAGTAAGTACAACTGTTGGCCGGTAATATTTTTCAATCATACGGCTGGCAACAATACCCACCACACCTTTATGCCAGTGATCCTTAAAAACTACTGTAGTTTTTTTATGTATTAATTTTTCATCTGCATCAATTATTGCCAATGCTTCTTCTGTAATGCTGCTGTCTGCTTCCTTGCGGTCACTGTTATCGCTGTGCAGCATTTCGGCAAATGCTAATGCTTTATTATATTCCGGTTCAATAAATAATTGCACAGCTTTTCTTGCATCATCCATTCTGCCTGCAGCATTAACCCTTGGCGCAATTACAAACACCACATTATTAATTGATAATTTTTTTTGAATACCTCCTAAATGGATCAATGCTTTTATACCGGGATTGGGATTACTGTTTATTTTTTCTAAACCATAAAAAGCCATTATTCTGTTTTCCCCTGTCATAGGTACAATATCTGCAGCAATTGCTGTGGCAACTAAATCTAAATAACAATAATAATGCTTTTCTTCAATATTAAAATGCTGGGCCAATGCAGTAATTAATTTAAAACCAACACCGCAGCCACACAATTCTTTGTAAGGGTAATTACAATCTTTTTGTTTAGGATTAAGGATGGCTGCAGCATCAGGAATTATATCATCAGGTAAATGATGATCGCAAATAATAAAATCTATTCCTAAAGTTTTTGCATAAGCAATCAGGTCAACCGATTTAATACCACAGTCTAATGAAATTATTAAAGTAAAATTATTTTCTTTTGCAAAATCTATCCCCATTTTGCTTACGCCATACCCTTCACGGTAGCGGTGTGGTATATAAAAATCTAAAAGAAAAGTGTCATAAATTTTACAGAGAAATTGGTACATGCAGGCCACACTGGTAGTGCCATCAACATCATAATCTCCAAATACTAGAATCTTTTCTTTTTTTTCAAAAGCAGCGGTAATGCGTCGTACAGCCATGTCCATGTCCTTCATTAGCCAGGCATCGTGTAAGCCGGTTAGTTGTGGCCTGAAGTATTGTTTTGCCTTTTCGAAATCATCAATATCCCTTTCTGCCAAAATGTTGCAGATGGTTTTATTAATTTTAAGCGATTGCTGCAAACTTTCCACTTTACTTTCATCAGCTTTTAATATGTTCCATCTTTTATCCAAAAAATAATTTCTTTAACTGATTAATCAATAATAAACTTTAATTCAATCTTCGCTGTTTCCTTTTCTGGGTACAGCGGCTTTTAATATTTTCTGTCGGTAGTGTACCGTACCAATTGTTCCAGTGCTTTTCTCACTTCGCCATCTTTAAATTCATACAATATTTCCAACGCTTCATCTCTGTATTGATTCATTTTTTGTTCAGCATAAATAATACCGCCAGCTTCTTCCACAGTATCAATTACCAGTTTTACTTTTTGGGCATTGGTGTTTTCATTTTTAATTATATATATAAGTTCCCTTCTTTTTTTAGCATCAATTTTATTTAGTGTGTATATTAACGGCAGTGTAAGTTTTTTTTCTTTTATATCATTACCCGTTGGTTTGCCTATATCTGCTTTGCCATAATCAAAAAGATCATCTTTTATTTGAAAAGCAATGCCAGCCTTTTCTCCAAACAACTTCATTTTAGCAGTAACAGCAGCGTCTTTGCTGGTGCTGTAAGCCCCAATGGCACAGGCTGATGAAAGTAATGAAGCGGTTTTATTTTTTATTATTTCAAAATAAATATCTTCCTTCAAATTAAGTTTACGTGATTTTTCAATTTGCAGCAATTCGCCTTCACTCATTTGTTTTACTGCTTCGGAAAGTATATGTAAATGTTCAAAATCGTTATTGGTGGTAGATAACAAAAGGCCTTTAGAAAGCAGGTAGTCACCAACTAAAACAGCTATTTTATTTTTCCAAATTGCATTGATAGAAAAAAAACCTCTCCGTTCAAGAGATTCATCTACAACATCGTCATGTACTAATGTGGCAGTGTGCAACAGTTCCACCAATGCTGCAGCTCTGTAGGTGCTTTCCCCAATTTCGCCATGTAGTTTTGCACTTAAAAAAACAAACATAGGCCTTAACTGCTTGCCTTTACGTTTAATGATGTATTTCATTATCCTGTCAAGTAAGGGCGTGCTGCTTTTAACAGCTTCGGCAAACTTTTTTTCAAAAATATTCAGTTCTGGTCCAATAATATCTGTTACAAATCTCATAGAAAATGAAAGCAATATAGCACATGAAAAGGCGCTGTCAAACTATTTTATAAAGGGGGAGTTACAAAATTATTAAGAAATAATTCTTTGGAAATCAATAAATACTTTAACTTTAATGCAACGAAACTGCTGACTATGATGTCTTTAGCAATCCAAATGCAGTATTTTTTGAGATTTTTTAGCCAAAATTAAATGTTAAAAATTTTTGGTTTAATAATAGTCATTCAATACTTTTGCATTAAATCAACTCGTACACATTTAGAAATTTTATTAATTATTAAGTTATGACAAGCAAAAAGTACAAAATCTTATTAACCGCCTTTACCTTTTTTGCCCTTGGAGCATTTGCCCAGGTTGGCGGAAGTGGAAGCGTTTATGACTCCTCTGTTATTCCTGCTAAAGGAATGCCACAGCAAAATGAATTCTGGAATAAATCCTACAATTTTCCAGCTAAGCCACGTAACATGTGGGAAGTAGGCGTTTCTACTGGTATTTTTACCGTTAGTGGAGATGTTACATCAAAAGTATTAACAGCACCAAATTTTGCCGTGCATGTAAGAAAAGCTTTTGGGTATGTTTTTTCTTTAAGGTTGCAGTACATGAATACTGTGGGCAAGGGACAAAACTGGGGAGGTGCCAACAACTTTGGTAAAAATGATGCCTACAATGTTAATTTACTGGCTGGAAAACGTTATTTTTCACCTGATAGATTAAACTCTGGTCAAATTGTTTACAGCGATGGTAATGGAGGCTCAGCCCGTTCAGCAACTGCCGATGTGGTTTATTACAACTACAAAGCTAAGGTTCAGGATTTAGGTTTACAGGGTATCGTTACTTTAAACAATATCCGTTTTCACAAGAAAAAAACTGGCATAATCATTTATGGTGGTGGTGGTATTGGAGCTACTCTTTACAATACCTCGGTTAATGCTTTGGACGCAAGCGGTAATCCATACAGGACCTTATTTAATGGTATTACAAACACTACCTACAAAAATCGTAAAGATGTGTTAGATGCTTTAAAGGCAGGAATGGATAAAACTTACGAAACTCCTGCAGAAAATCAGGGAGATCGTCGCCCTAAAATAGGAAAAAATACTTTAAAGCCTTCTGGTACTGTATTAGCTGGTGTTGCCTTTAAATTAGGCAAACGTGTTAATTTGGCTATTGAAGACAGATGGACTTTCATAAAAGATGATTTATTGGACGGTCAGCGCTGGCAGGAGCATGCATCAGGCGACGCTGTGTTAACACGTGATTTTGATTCTTACAATTATGCATCTGTAGGCTTAAATTTTAACCTTGGTGCTAAATCTGTTGAGCCATTGTGGTGGCAGAATCCATTGGATTATGCATATGATGAGTTAATGAACCACCGCAACCAAAAAATGCCAAAAGTTGAGTGTCCGGATGCTGATGGAGATGGCGTTTGCGACCATTTAGACAGGGAACCAAATACACCTGCAGGTTGTAATGTAAACACTCATGGTGTTACTGCTGATACTGATGGTGATGGTGTACCTGATTGTAAGGATAAACAATTAATTACTCCTACAGAATGTCAACCTGTTGACGCTGATGGCGTGGGTAAATGTCCAGATCCTGAATGTTGCAAAAATGCTCCAGGTAAAGGAGATCCAATTTGCCCTGCTGATTACCCAAGCCTTTCTTTTAAAGGTAATACCGCTGCATTAAGCGCAGATGTTAAAGCAATGTTAGCTACTGTCGCTTCTAAATTAAAGGCAAGCCCTAATTGTAACATTACAATTACAGGTTACCCTGAAACATCTAAAGCTTCTCAGGCAAATTGCCAGAAAAGAGTAGATGCAGCTAAAAATTATCTTGTTGAAAAAGAAGGAATAAGTGCAGACAGAATTACTACTAACTGCGAAATTGGTGGTGGCGACAAGAATACAGTTGATATAAAATCTAACTAATACAGATTTTCAAACTTTTCACTTTTTGCTCAATGATAGCCCTTCCGTTTTCGGGAGGGCTTTTTTTTGTGCCACTCCTTGCACAGCATCCTGCGGAAAAGGGGAAATGGAGAAGATTTGTATAGAAGATTACAACATTTAAATATCAATGGCCTTATTTATCAAACTCTTAACTACCAATTTTTGGTTGATTGTTTATTTACTGGCATTTTTGAGTAAATTCCTTTAATTTTGCATTCCTTTATATGAGAGTAACTAAAATTGTATTGGCAGCCCTTTTTTTATTAACCATTGCAACATCCTGCAATAAGTATAATAAAATTTACAAAAGCAAAGACTACGAGTATAAACTTAAAATGGCAGATGAGTTTTTTGCTAAAAAGAAATACAAAGTAGCACAGCAGTTATACGAAGAGTTGTTCCCAGTATTTAAGGGCACTGCAAAATTTGAAGAACTGTATTATAAAGACGCCTACTGTTTTTATTATATGAAGGATTACCTGCAGGCGCAGGCTTTATTTAAAGGGTTTTTAGAAGTATTTCCTAACAGCCCTAAAGCAGAGGAAGTGGATTATTTACATGCTTATTGTTTTTACAAACAATCACCAAAACTGGAGCTGGAGCAGGTTAATACAACCAAAGCAATTGGCATGATGCAGACTTTTATTAATACGCACCCCGGCTCGGCACGTATTAAAGAAGCAACTGAAATAATTGATATTTGCAGGGCAAAGCTGGAACAAAAGGAATATCGCTCGGCGGAATTGTATTACAATTTAGGTCAGCACAGGGCTGCAGCAATTGCTTTTACCAACTTAATAAACAATTACCCCGAATCGGTAAAAGGAGATGAGTATAAACTGAAAATAGTAAAAGCGTATTATAAATTTGCAAAGCTTAGCTTTGTAGATAAGCAAATTGAGCGTTACGAAAAAGTGATAAGCGAATACCAGGATTTTGCAGACCGCTACCCCGAAAGTAAATTATTAAAAGAAGCAGAGAGTTATAATAATCTAAGTCAAAATAACATTAAAGCAATAAAATATGAGCAAATTACGTCGTCAGTTAACAGGTAATACCAGCAGTGTTGTAGAACCTAAAAGTTTATTTGATATAAAACAAAAAACAGGTAATATTTATGAATCTATTGCTATAATTGCAAAGCGTGCTAACCAGATTAACATTACCGTAAAGGAAGAATTGCATAATAAACTGGAAGAATTTGCCAGTCATACGGACAGCCTGGAAGAAATTCATGAAAACAAAGAGCAGATAGAAATTTCTAAAGCATACGAACGTATGCCAAACCCTGCTTTACTGGCTACAACAGAATTTATGGAAGATAAAGTGTACTTCCGCAGAAACGACGAAGACCTTTTTAGTTAATAACAGTAATATTTAGCAATATTATTAACAGAAGAAGTTATAATTTTAACCCTTCTTGCCTTATGCAAGATGGGTTTTTTTATGCTGAAAGGAAAGAAAATTTTATTGGGTATTACAGGCAGTATTGCTGCTTATAAATCTGCAATATTGGTTAGGCTTTTAGTAAAACAGGGTGCAGAAGTAAAAATTATTATGACCACTGCTGCTAAAGATTTTGTTACGCCACTTTCGCTGTCCACCTTATCTAAAAACGATGTACTTGCAGATATTACAGATAATGATACGTGGGCCAATCATGTAATGCTGGGCCGCTGGGCCGATGTAATGCTGATAGCACCATTAAGTTGTAATACACTTGCAAAAATGGCCAACGGCTTATGCGATAATTTATTAATGGCGGTTTATTTATCCGCTACCTGCCCGGTAGTAGTTGCCCCGGCTATG
>NZ_JANPCM010000274.1:0-7475 GCF_031430955.1 Ferruginibacter sp. | reverse complement strand
AAAAGAGTCAATGTGAATTTGGTTGATGGGGTAGAACTAAATGTTAAAAAACTTAGAGACGACCGAACTGAATTTGGGCTTATTGAGTTTGTCAAAAATTCGAATGGACAGTTTATTTGTGAAGCAGAAGTTGAAAAGATGTCCAAATCCAAATACAATACTGTTAACCCAAACGATCTTTGCAATAAATATGGCGCCGATACTTTTAGAATGTATGAAATGTTTTTGGGTCCTGTTGAAGCCAGCAAGCCCTGGGACGATAAAGGCATTGAAGGCGTACACCGCTTTTTAAGAAAGCTATGGCGATTATTTAATGATGAACTAAAAGGTAAAGTTTGGAAAGACGAAAAAGCAACCGATGCCGAATTAAAAATTTTACACCGCACCATAAAAAAAATTGAAGAAGATACCGAGAAGTTTTCTTTTAACACCGCAGTAAGTGCATTTATGATTTGTGTAAATGATCTGTTTGATGCCAAGTGTTATAAAAAAGAAATTTTAGAACCTTTGTTAATCTTATTGGTGCCATATGCACCTCACATTGCAGAAGAATTGTGGCAGCAATTGGGTAATGAAGGGACAATATTGGATGCGGCATATCCAACCTTCAATCCTGCATTATTGGTAGAAAGCAGTAAAGAATACCCGGTTTCTATAAATGGTAAAGTAAGAACCAATATCAATCTCTCTTTAGATCTGCAACAGGCGGATGTTGAAAAAATTATTGCCGAGAATGAAGTGGTGCAAAAATGGCTGGAAGGTAAGGAGCCAAAGAAAATTATCTATGTAAAAAATAAGATGATAAATGTGGTGGTGTAAAATTTTGAATACTATTTTTACAAAGCCGGTGAATTGTTCACCGGCTTTGTTTATTTTACAATAACTATTTTAAGGTTCAGGTATTTTTTCAAAAAAAAATTTAAAATAGTTGTCCGGATTGAAAATCCCCGTTCGTCATTAGTAAAATCATTCTAAATTATTAAAACAACAATTATGGAAAAGTTCATGCTTATTTTTCAGGGAATTAAATCTGCCGAACAACCCTCTGCACAGCAAATGCAGGAAAATATGGGTAAATGGATGGCCTGGATAGATAAACTGGCCAAGGCAGAAAAATATGTTAGCGGAGAACCACTGCAGGCTACCGGAAAAATTATTACCGGCAAAAACAAAACTGTTACAGATGCTGCATTTGCCGAAGGAAAAGAAATTATTGGTGGCTATTTTATTGTAAATGCAAATGATTATAACGAAGCCGTTGCATTATGCGATGACTATCCTGATTATGCAACAGGTGGTACAGTTATCATAAGGCAATTGATGAAGATGGATATGCCTCCGGCTTAATTACTTTTATCAATGCCTCATCGTTTTAAAATGAGGCATTGATTTAAAATATCTTCTTAATAAATTGCAGAAAAGATTGCATTGGAAAATTCTTCACCAATAGAACAGGAAGTAGAACACCTCTTTCGCCATGAATGGGGAAAGCTGGTGGCTGTGCTTACCAAATTATTTGGTCCGCAAAATTTACAACTGGCAGAAGACGTAGTGCAGGATACTTTACTTAAAGCATTTAATAACTGGAAAATAAATGGGCTTCCGCAAAATCCTTCAGCATGGTTATTTACTGTTGCCCGTAACAAAGCGGTAGATGTATTGCGGCAGCAAAAAAGAAAAGAGGAGTTTTCTAAAAGTATTGCAGCATTGCTTCAGTCAGAATACACACTGGTGCCAACAATACAAGATATCATTAATACCAACAGCATTGAAGACGATCAGTTGCGGATGATGTTTGTATGCTGCCATCCTTCTCTTTCCACAGAAGCGCAGGTGGCACTTATTTTAAAAACCCTTTGCGGTTTTAGTGTTGCTGAAATTACCAAAGCATTTGTTACAGGTTACGATACCATTGAAAAAAGATTGTACAGGGCAAAGCAAAGTTTTAGGGAAAATAATGTGCAATTTGAATTGCCTTCTGCAGCGGAATTAAACAGCCGTTTAGATAATGTGCTGATGGCAGTTTACCTTTTATTTAATGAAGGCTACAATTCCACACAACATAATAATTTAATACGAACTGATCTGATGCAGGAAGCTATACGCTTGTGTGAATTAATTTGCCGCAGCTCAATCGTAAGTCATTCTGGTGCCCATGCATTGATGGCGCTGATATACTTTACTGCATCACGAAATGAATCAAGGCTGGATGCTGATGGAAACATATTATTGCTGCAGCAACAGGACAGAAGTAAATGGAACATTACATTGATACAAAATGGTATTCATCATTTAGAAGCATCTGCCGCAGGCGAAACAATAAGTAAATACCATTTAGAGGCCGGCATTGCTTACGAACATGCAAAGGCAGAAAATTATAAGGCCACTAATTGGGAAAATATTCTGCAATGCTACAACCTGTTATGTAAATTATATCCCTCGCCTGTGGTGGAATTAAACCGTGCCATTGTTATCAGTGAATTATATGGGCCGGCCGATGGTATAAAAGCTATCGAAGCCATTACGCAGCTTTCTTCTCTTAAAAAATATTACCTGTTGCCCGCTACCTTAGGAGAACTTTACCTGCAGTTACAACAATTTGATAAAGCCCGGCATTACTTTTTGGAGGCAATTGCATTAACACATGCTGCCAGCGAAAAAAAATTATTACAGCAAAAAATAATGCAGTGTTGCAGTTAATTTTTTAAATCTGCCTTTAACAGGATACTTTCTGCAATACATATTGCAGTATTTTTATTTTATAAATAATATGCGGCTGGTATTATTTTTTTTGAACAAAATAAATGTAAGGTTGTTATAAAATAAAAACCATCTTATGGCAAATGCTACAATAGAATTAGTGAATGCATTAAGAGAAACTGCCCGCCGTTTGCGTAATGGGGCTAATTATTCATGGGGGCATCATGGAGCCTGCAATTGTGGTAACCTGCTGCAGGTGGTTACGCATTTAAGCGAAAGTGAAATACGGCAGTATGCACATACTGCAAATGGCGAGTGGACAGAATTGGCACAGGAATTTTGTCCGGTTACCAATGCACCACTCACATTAGTTATTACAAAGCTGGAAGTATTAGGGCTAACACCCACCGACATTCACCACATAGAATATCTTACTGACAGGGAAGTATTGAAAAATTTACCCGGAGGTTTCCGCTGGCTAAAACGTAATAAAAAAGAAGATGCCATAATTTATTTTGAAACTTTTGCAAATTTGCTGGAAGAAAAATTACTAAGCGACATTCACATTAATATCAACAGTATTGTACCTGCAAAAAAAATGGTAACGGCAGCTGCAGAAATTATCTTTGATTGATTTTATAAAATGAGTTTACTTTTAAATTATTCATCCTAATTTACCTGCATGCGTTTTGAGTTTGGTTTTTACAGTTCGATGCTGCTCATATTTTTTGTACATGGTATTGTGTATGCTTTATTGCTTTTTAGAAAAGGTATAAAAAATGAAAGTGCTTCCGATAAATGGCTGGCACTTTTTTTATTGCTCTGTGTTTTATACATTGCCCCCTGGATGCTTGGTTTTGGTGGATGGTACGATAACCAGCCTTACCGGGATATTTTATTTTATACTCCTCTGCAGCATTTGTTTTTTATGGGGCCGGTGATATTTTTTTATGTGCAAAGCCTGCTTAATCCTTCTTTTAAATTTGGTAGAAAAGAATGGCTGCATTTGCTGCCGGGCATTTTGTATTTGTTGTACAGCCTTGTAATTATTGTTACAGATAAAATTATTTTAAAGAAATATTATTTTTTAGCTGATGGTATGGATAGAGATTTTGATGGCTGGTATCAAAAATCCGGTCTTATTTCTATGGTACTTTACTTTATTATTTCGCTCAGGTATTATAAACTATATAAAAAATTAATGGTGCAGGTAATAAGCTATGCAGATACTGTTTTGTTTAAATGGGTAAAAAATTTTCTGTTTGCTTTTTTATTGATGCAATTGCTGCAGGTAGTCTTTTATATTTTCAGTTTTATTTTTCCGGCACTCGATTCTTATATCGGCAGCTGGTGGTTCTTCTTCTCTTTTGCGATTGTTTTTTATTACATCGCTATTACCGGTTATTCCAATTCTATTGAAACAAAAGTGCCTTTTAAGCTTAACCTTTTAACTTATAAACCTTCTTTACTGTTAGAAAATTTTTACCCTGAAAATAGTACTGATACTTTTATTGAAGATGCAGAAATTATAGAAATTGAAAAAGGTGAAACCGAAAAAAAACCGGATATAGATTTATTGGATGAATGGAAATCTAAGATTTCCGTTTTGTTGGAAAGCGAAAAAATTTACGAAGACCCGGAGCTTTCATTAACTCAGGTTGCCAAACAACTTAAAACAAACCCTTCTTTATTGTCTAAAATAATTAATCAGGGCTTTCAGTTAAACTTTAACGACTTTATAAATAATTACCGGATAACAGCAGTTAAAGAAAAATTGCAGGCTGGCGAGCAAAAAACACAAACACTTTTAGGTATTGCTTACGATTGTGGGTTTAACAGCAAAGCCACTTTTAACCGGGCTTTTAAAAAAGCTACGGGAGCAAGTCCGAAAGAATGGTTGAAAAAAAATGAATGATATTTTTTAAAGTTATCGCTATTCATCAACAGCTTACTTAATTTGATACCGCCTCATCATAATTTGAGGCGGTTTTTTTTCTATGATACCTTTTTAACTGGGCTCAAATCATCTTTTGCAGCGACTGCCACCTTACACCGAACCATCTTTGTGTTATCAAACCAAAATTTTTTTATGAAACAGTTGTTCTCCCTTTTCATCAGCCTTTTTTCTTTAACGGCTTTTGCCCAGCAAAAAGATAGTTTGCCACAAAAAGATACCAGTTCGTTTAATCAAACAAAAAAATTAAACGAGGTAGTAGTTACTTCAAAAAAACCTTTTATAGAGCAGCAGATAGACAAAACGGTTGTAAATGTACAGGCGGATATTACAGCAATCGGCAGCAATGCTTTTGAAATTTTACAAAAAGCACCCGGCATAAATGTAACTGGCGAAGATGTAATAAATATGAGCGGTAAGGCTGGGGTAAATGTATTAATAGACGGACGCCCTACACAAATGAGCCCTAAAGAACTGGCAAATTTTTTACGGAGCATGCCCGGCAGCACTATCGAAAAAATTGAACTTATCACCAATCCTTCTTCCAGGTTTGATGCACAGGGCAATGCCGGTATCATCAACATCAGGCTTAAAAAAAATAAAATAAAAGGTACTAATGGCAATATTACAGCAGGTTATCAGCAGCAGGTGCATTACCGCAGCAACGGGGCCTTTAATATTAATCACCGCAAGGAAAAAATTAATGCCTTTGCCAACGTAAGTGTAAATAATAACCTGCAGCATACCGATGGAGTTATCAGCAGGAACGTGCTGGTGGGTAATGTTATAAAAAACTTTAATAATGTTACTACCGATATTGATAGAAATTTAAGCAACAACACAAGATGGGGTATTGATTTTTATAAAAACAAAAGAAACACTTTCGGTTTTTTATTTACCAGCGGCAGCAACCGCAACCCTTTTAATACACCGGGCATTACCAATATCAGCAGCAATGGTAAAATTGATTCTTCCTTAATAACCACCAATGATAACTTGTATAAAAACCACCGCTACAATACCAATTTAAATTATAAGTACGAAGATACTTTGGGCAATGAGTTAAACATAGATGCTGATTACACTTATTTTAAAAATACCAATATTACTAATCTTGCTACCGATTACTTAGATCAATCCAATACAAAATATAATTACACTGCCAATAATTTAGATGTGGCTACCAAAATAAATATTTATGCGGTAAAGGCAGATTATGTAAAGCAAGTTAAAAAAATAAATGCAAAAATTGAAACCGGATTTAAAGTAAGTAATGTAACTACTAACAATAATTTATTTGCTGCTTCATTAAATGGATCTGTAATGAAGGCCGATACCGGAAGAAGTAACCAATTTAATTACAAAGAAAATATTTATGCTGCTTATGCAAATTTTGGCAGGCAAATAAAAAAGTTTGAGTACCAGGTTGGTTTTCGGTTAGAAAATTCGGCAGTAAAAGGCACATCGGTTAATTTAAGAAATACAAAAATTAATAACCCCGATACTAACTATATCAATATTTTTTCCACAGCATTTTTAAGCTATAAAATAAATGATAAAAATATGTTTGCCCTGTCTTACAGCAAACGCATTAACCGCCCCGATTATCAATCCTTAAATCCTTTTGAAACCATTTATGATATTTATACTGCTGAAAAAGGCAACCCTTTTTTAAAACCGCAGTACACTAATAATTTCGAAATAAAATATACTTACCGTTATGCATTAAATATTGCATTGGGTTACAACCATACTACAGATTACAGTCAAACTATTACCACACAAACCGGGCAGCAAACAACTGGCACGTCTGCAAATATTGGCAGTTTAGATAATGGCTACTTAAACATTAGTGCCCCATTGCCCATTACAAAATGGTGGGAAGGTTATGCAAACATTACCGGTTTTTTCAATTATTACAAAGGGGTTTTGCCCAATGGCATTTTAAATGAAAAAACTTTTGGGATGAATTATTACATACAGCAAAATTTTACACTGGGCAAAGGGTGGAGCACTCAGGTAAGCAGCTGGTTTAATGCCGCTACCAAAGAAGCCATTTTTAAAAGTAAATCTTTAGGCAGTTTAGATTTGGGTGTAAGAAAAAATATTTTAAAAGCTAAAGGTTCCTTGCGTTTATCTGCAGCAGATATTTTTAATACACAACGCTGGAAGCAAAAGGTGCAATTTGCCAATATGGATTTTAGTTACCGACGCAAATGGGAAAGCCGTGGAGTTAGATTGCAATTTAGCTGGAGCTTTGGTAAAACAAGTTTTAAAGAAAGAGAGCGGGAAACTAACCAGGATGGTAACAGGATAAAAGTAAAAAGTTAACCCTAAATACAATTTCAAAACCATTTTGTTTGTGACTGATACCAGCAACCACAATTGTTAATCTAATGATTGTTATGCGTACCTTTAAGAAATGAAAAGTGCTTTAGAAAATGTTTTACAAAAACACCAGCCCGATTTTTGCCCTGTTATAAATTTTAATGCTGCTAAAGAAAAAATTGCACCCATTAATTTATCTAAAACCAATACTGAGTTAACAGAAGAAATTTACAGTGATACCAAAAGTTTTTCAGGTTATATTGATAACATAAGGAAAGAGCAGGTTGCCAAATTTTTAATTGGCGGTTATGCAGAGTTGAGGGATATGTACAAACGCAGTTTGCTTTTTGATGAAGAAAAAAAGTACGGCATTGAAAAGCCTGTAGCCGAAGAACCGAGGAGGTTACATATTGGTACAGATATTTGGGGCGATGCAGGTACAAAATTATTTGTACCTGTGGGTGGCATGGTACACAGCTTTGCATTTAATAAT
>NZ_JANPCM010000273.1:0-4157 GCF_031430955.1 Ferruginibacter sp. | reverse complement strand
TTTTCTATAAAATTTTTTGTTGTATCAGTAATGGTGTATCCAAGTTCATCAAAAATTTCAATTGTTACTGACTCCAATTTTCCAAGTTCACCAAGGCTGTCAACATTATATGTTTCTGTTACCAATTTTGTAACATTGCCTTTAATATTCACCTGTTCCAAATCGGTAAGATATTTTATCTGTTGCTTTCCTCCACAGGAAACCAACAAACAAATTCCACAAAGAAATTTTAATAACAGTTTCATGAATTAAAGTTCATACAGATTTGATTAACAACCAAAAGGCAGCCAATACTATTAGCTGCCTCTATTAAATTATTTGTTTAATCCGTGGCCAACCCTATCTTCCAAAATCATCCTGCACCCTTACAATATCGTCTTCATCACTTGGGTTGGCCGCATCAGTGTGGCGCCAAATTTCTGCAATAATGCCCCAGCCATCGGTACCCAGCAAACGGTGGCGTTCGCCTTGTTTTAATTGTATGATATCGCTGATATTTAAATCTTTGGTTTCTTTTTCTTCGTCGGTATCGCTGGTTACTACTCCGGCCACGCCACCAATCAGTTTCCAAATTTCGGCTCTGCGGTGGTGGTATTGCCAGCTTAATCTTTTGTTGGGTGCTACTACTAAAATTTTAGGACTAAGCTTGCCGCTAATATTTAATTCTTCTTTGGTAAGGTGCGGAAAATATAATGCTATAAATTTTTCAGCTTCGTTTTCTTCAATCACAAAAAAACCACCCCAGGGCCTGGTGCTATCCTGTTTATTAATTTTTAAATGCTGGTGGTGCAGGTATTCTGCCACTGTTTCAAAAACCAATTCTTTAGGGGTGTCGTTCTGGAAGTTTAAATGCATTGTAAATTTTTTTGTAATAAACGTATAATTCTAAAATATATTGAATTTGCGAATGGCGAATATCGAATTTTTTTTTAAGCAGAAAAATATTCGCCATTCGCAAATTCAACATTCCGCTATCTTCCCATAAACACCATCAATATCTGTACATCACTTGGATTTACGCCTGATATACGTGAGGCCTGCCCTAAAGTACGTGGCTTTATTTTTTTAAATTTCTGTTTGGCTTCTGTACCTAATGAAACCAATTTTTCATAATCAAAATTATCCGGAATAATTAAATCTTCCAACTGGCTCATTTTTGCCACCAGTTCTTTTTCCTTTTCAATATAAGTTTCGTATTTCAATTGTATCTCTGCCTGTTCTAATGTTTCCGGAGTAAAATATTTCAATGCATTTTCTAAAGAAGGGATTTGCTTCATCATATTATGTAACCCAATATTTGGTCTTAATAAAATTTGTGCATCTTTTTGTTTATTAACTAACGTTGATGATTGTACGCTTTCTAAAAAGGGATTTATTTCTTCCGGATCCAGGCTTATTCCTGACAGTATTTCTTTTATCTGGTCCACCCCTTCTTTTTTAGTTTTTACCATTTCCATCCTTTGCTGGCTTGCCAAACCAAGGCGGTAACTTTTTTCTGTCAACCTTAAATCCGCATTATCCTGTCTCAGTAAAGTTCTAAACTCAGCCCTGCTCGTAAACATTCGGTATGGCTCGTCTGTTCCTTTATTTATTAAATCATCAATCAACACACCAATATAGGCTTCACTTCTTTTTAATACCAGCGCTTCCTGTTCTGTTGCTTTTTGGTGAGCATTTATGCCAGCCATTAATCCCTGGCAGGCAGCTTCCTCATAACCGGTTGTTCCATTAATCTGTCCCGCAAAAAACAAGTTTTCAATCAGCTTCGTTTCTAAACTAAATTTTAATTGAGTAGGTGGAAAAAAATCGTATTCAATGGCATAACCCGGCCTGAACATTTTGCAGTTTTCGAAGCCTGGAACCAACTTAAGTGCTTGATGTTGAACATCTTCTGGTAAAGAAGAGGAAAATCCATTCACATATATCTCAATGGTATTAAAACCTTCCGGCTCTACAAACAACTGGTGCCTGTCACGTTCGGCAAACCGGTTTATTTTATCTTCAATACTTGGGCAATACCGTGGCCCTGTTCCCTGTATTCTTCCCTGGAACATTGGGCTTTTTTCAAAGCCTGTTTTTAAAATATCGTGTACTTCGGGGCTGGTGTAAGTTATCCAGCAGCTTTTTTGTTGAGCTGTGGTTATTTTTTTTGTAGGCAGGTAACTAAAGCCAACAATTTCCTCATCTCCTTTCTGCTCTTCCATCTTGCTGTAATCCAAGCTACGGCCATCTAGCCTTGGTGGCGTTCCGGTTTTAAGCCGGTCGCTTTCAAAACCCAGCGATACCAATTGTTCTGTTATTCCAGTAGCGGCTTTCTCTGCCATTCTTCCTCCACCCAATTGTTTCTCACCAATATGTATAACACCATTTAAAAAAGTGCCGTTAGTTAAAACCACCGATTTTGCCTTTATCTCGTGCCCCAAACCAGTTACAACACCGTAAACACGCCCATTTTTTATTAAAAGACTGTTTACCATATCCTGGTAAAAGTCCACATTGGGAGTATTCTCCAGCATTTCTCTCCACTTTGCTGCAAACAACATTCTGTCGCTTTGAGCTCTTGGGCTCCACATTGCCGGGCCTTTGCTGCGGTTAAGCATTCTAAATTGTATCATGCTTTTATCAGTAACTATACCGCTATATCCACCCATGGCATCAATTTCCCTTACAATTTGCCCTTTTGCAATGCCGCCCATTGCCGGGTTGCAGCTCATTTGGGCAATAGTTTGCATGTTCATGGTAACCAAAAGCACCCTGCTACCCAAATTGGCGGCTGCTGCGGCTGCTTCGCAACCGGCATGACCTGCACCCACCACTATAATATCGTATTCTGCAAACATTTGGCAAAGGTAGTTTAGAAATTATTTATGGTAGTTAAGAAGTTTAGGTGCCGAACTTTCTAAGTATTTCTCTTTCCAAAAGAATATCGTTGAGCGAAATGCCCAGATTGAATTTTTTAAATTCTTCCTTGCTTAAAGTAGCGATATTTTCGAGGTGTTCTTTATTATTAATGATAAAATTTTCAATAGCAGGGTGACTTTCCATATTGGAAACTTCAATTATTGCCAGTTTATCTATCATTTTTAAGCAAAAGTCATAACCTGTTTTATTATATAGGTTTTGAAAGTAGGGTTTTACAGCCAACACATCAATGCGATTGCCCCGATTTTTGTTCAGTTCAAGCTTCTCTACCCTAACATTTATAAAATTCCAGCAGAGTCTCAAGTCTTCCTCTTTGTCAAAGTCAAAGTAAGTAACAGGCACAATATGATCAAATTGCCAAGCTGTTGCAAAGTTATCCCAGTTCAAATCTGCAGTAAACTGTAATTCTATCCATTTCCTAAACCCATTTACGTCCAGCCCAAAGTAAGGTGCGTATGTGGCAGCGGCCTTTTTTTCCAATATATATCTTCGTAAAGCCAATTGCCACTTACGCTTCTCTCTAAATTTCAGTAAGGCATCCGTAATTTCTTCTTTTGGAGTCCATTTCTTTCTTACCATTCTCAAATATATTATGTTTCCAGTAGAAACAGGGATTCGTGGAACCCTGTAAACTAATGGTAATTTAGTTGGAGTTAAAAAGGGATTCGTGGAACATCACTTAAAGTAAGTAATCAAACACCGGTCTTCCGCAGCCCTCATCTCCTTTAGGTGTCTTGCGCTTTTGTCTTTATACCCGCAAAGGTGCAAAGCGCCATGAAATATTACACGATGCAGCTCCTTTTTAATACTTAAACCTAAAGTGGCGGCATTATCTCTAACCCTATCGGTACTAATATAAATTTCCCCTGTAATGTGCCTTAGCGTTTCAGATAAGTCGAAAGTTATAATATCCGTATAAAAATCGTGTTGCAAGTGAGCTTTGTTTATGGCAAGGAGATAATCATCTGAGCAGAAAATATAGGTAAGGTTTGAAAGCTGCTTATTATGTTTACGAAAAACTGTAGACAAAAAGGTTTTTAAAGCGGTCCGATCTTTAAGTATAAGTTTATCCTGCAGAAAAAAAAATTGAATTGGCATAGTTAATTTCTAATCTCGAAATTATTAAACAATTACTAATGAATACTTTTGTGCTACTTAAAATAATATAAATGGACAGGCGATTATCGGAGGTTGGAGTTGGCAAAGCTGTAATTATAAAACACTTTGAAAACGAT
>NZ_JANPCM010000272.1:0-14795 GCF_031430955.1 Ferruginibacter sp. | reverse complement strand
ATACTGTATAAAATAGTTTTTAAAAGCAATTTTTCTTCAAACTCACCTTTAACCAAAAAATCCTGTGCACCTGCCTGTACTGCCTGTAACGAAAGAGAGGTATCGTTGGTGCCCGAAAGTATTATAATAGGTACATCGGGTATTATTGCCTGAAGGGTGAGGAATGTTTCCAGTCCATTACTGTCGGGGAGATTAAGGTCGAGGAATACCACTACGGGCTTTATTGTTTTAAGGCTTTCAATAGCATCAGTAAGCAATGATTCGTTCTGACTGTATTCTGCCGACCAGCCGGCAGTTTCCAACTGGTCCTTAAGCAGCATTAAATCTCCGGGATTATCTTCTATGATAAATGTTGTGTTAGGGTAATTCATTAACTGGCTTTTTTATTTTTTGAATAAACTGTTGCCAGGTTAAACCAGAAATTTTTTATTTCAACAACCGCTTTGCTGAATTCATCAAAATTAATGGGTTTGGTTATAAAACAATTTGCATGATTTCGGTATGATTCCAGTATATCCCTATCATCGGATGAAGTGCTGAGCATAATAACGGGAATAGTTTTCAGGTCATTATCTTTTTTAATCATGGTCAATACTTCTTTACCATTTATTTTTGGGATATTAATATCCATTAAAATTAAATCTGGTCTTTCAGCACCTGATAATTTATTTCGCTGGTATAAAAAATCAAGCGCTTCTTCACCGTCCCTTGCAATAGAAATTGGGTGGCTAAAGCCCGAGGTTTTAAAAACTTCCTGTGTAAGTAAAATGTCGCCTTCATTATCCTCTACTAAAAGGATGTGTGCGTTTTTCATGATTTTTGTTTTTTAGGGATTGAAAAATTAAATATACTGCCTGCGCCAGGCTCCGATTCTACTGTAAACTTTCCACCATGTTTTTCTACAATTTTTTTACAGATGGAAAGGCCTACTCCGGTACCCGGGTAGGCTGTTTTACTATGAAGCCGTTGAAAAATAATAAATATTTTCTCAAAATAATTACTGTCTATGCCAATACCATTATCTTTTACGTAAAAAATATAGTAAGTGGATTCGTCATTATATCCAATTTCAATTTCTGGTGTTCTTTCACTGCGGTATTTTATGGCATTGCTGATAAGATTTTGAAAAACCTGCAGCATCTGTATCTTATTTGCCTGTATTACAGGAAACGTGCCAGCTTTAATTTTAGCATTGCTTTCTGTAATGGAAGCCGCAAGATTTAACTTTACCTCATCAATAATTTTATTAAGGTCTACGGTGTCGTTTATCTGCTTTTCAGTACCTATTCTCGAAAAAGAGAGCAGGTCGAGAATAAGTGTTTTCATCCTTTCTGCGCCATCAACAGCAAAATTGATGTATTGCTTTGCGGTATCATCCAGTTTGTCTTTATATTTTTTATCCAGCAACTGCATAAAACTGCTTACCATCCTTAATGGTTCCTGCAAATCGTGGCTGGCTACATAAGCAAATTGTTCTAATTCTTTATTGGAAGTGGTTAATTGTTCGTTTAAAACCCTCAGGTTTTCTTCGGCTTTAATATGTTCTGTTATATCAATTGCAATACCACCCAGTAATGTTACATCATCGCTTATTTGTAAAGGAAATTTAAAAACTTTAAGGGTAATGCTGCTGCCATCTTTATTTATTGAGGGCTCAATGGTTTCCAATATTTTATTGCTGTTAAAAACAATATCGTTATTACTTTTATATTTTTCTGATATTTCAGGGGGAAATAATTCGTAAAAACTTTTACCAACTAATTGTTGATGACCATTACCCCCACCGCTATCTTTATAAAATGTTTTTAAATAATTTGCATTGGTAAATTGATAAACAGATTTATTGTCTACAATCCATGCCATAGCAGGTGTATGCTGCATAAAGGCCTGAAACTGTTTCTGCATTTTATTTAAATCGGCTTCTGCATTTTTTCTATCGGTAATATCTGTATGTGTGCCAATAATTTTCAGCGGCTTACCGGCACTGTCTTTTTCTATAACAACCCCTCTGTCCAATACCCATTTTATTGTTCCATCTTTATGAATCAGCCTGTATTCCAAAGCATGGCGGTCTATAATGCCTGCCTTATATTTTCTATCATTTTCTTCAAGTACATGCCTGTCTTCTTTAATGGTGGAATTCCACCACAGCTGTTCAATATTTTGAACACCATCGTTTCTAAAAGTTGTAAGGTTTTGATTTGTATTGGTGAAAATTGTTTTTTGAGTAATAAAATCGTGTTCCCATACATTGTCACCAAGTGAGTTGAGGGCTAATTGAAGTTTTTGTTCGCTTTCTGTTTTAGCCAATATTTTTAATTCTTTCTCAGCCCGGCTTCGTTTTTCCTCAACAGTATTTAGATATTTTGCTGTTAATGATATAACAATAAGGCTTACCAATAAAAAAGAGGTAGCAAACAGAGCTATACCAAAATCTTGTGTAACTAAATTGTGCCAGTGAAGTTGCAAGCGTAAAAATCCAAGTACAATTATAATAACCGCTGTTATCGGAAATAATTTTCGGGTCATTATACTGCCAAGGCTTTTTCCGGTAAACGTACCAGTTACACCTAATGAAAAATTAATAAGCGAAGCTGAAATTGAAATAAGAAAAAATAAAACAGAAGTGTTTAGTGCCATTGATGCAAGAAAAGATAACCTGTGAAACTCAGGCACATTAAAAAGGTAACCAAGTATGGCTATAAAAGCTATTAGGGTTATTGCATGTAAAGCATATTGCGCCAAAAGTTGTAACCTTTTTTTTGCAGATGCGATTGCAATAAATGCAAAGGCACAAAGCAAAAAACAAAAGGTGGTTGTAATAGCCATTCTCCCCGGAAATGGATCATTGGCAGCTTTTGCAACAACATCTTTTATCAATATTTCATCTAATCCTGTATTATAGTTTAACACTGTTTGGGTAAAAGTGATTGCTGCAATAAGGATTACAATTGTAGCTATGCTTATTATAAAAAACTGGTGCTTTTTTGTTTTTTTGATGAGGAGAAAGAGTGCAGTTGCAATAAGTATAAAGCAAATAGCCGTATTAAATTTCATTGTTGGTAAACCTGTAATAACAGCCTTCAGGTTTTCATTGTTGGTAAACCAGCCTGTAATTACAAGTATACCAGTAATTATACTGAGTATTGAAACGGCTTTTATATAGGATTTATACAAGGACAATTTTACATTTTACTGCGAAAGTATTAAATGTATGATTTTATTCTAATAAAAAACGGTTTAAAACTATCGTAAAAAGACATTTGTACAATAAAAAACTAATAATTAGAACTTATACTATAACTATGTAGTAATTTAACTACAAAAAATCGGGTATTATTGTTTTGCTGGGTTAATTATTGGTTTTACAATTAATAAATTTAAATGCAAAAGGAGAAAATATTTTTTAAATAGGTTGGTCTTAAACATGAAAGGGGCCGTCTCATTTATTTTTGAGACGGCCTCTTTTTATTTTTATAAAATGGGGTTTCTATTTTATTCCATACTTATATTTATACTTTTCAAACAATTGTTTTTGTTTATTATTTAAATCAACCTGCCTGCCCTGTATAAATCCGTAAGAGATGATATTAGATTTCATATCTAAAATGTCGCCATCACTTACAACAATGTTGGCATCTTTACCAATTTCAACAGAGCCGGTTTTATCTGCAATGCCTAAAATTTTTGCAGCATTTAAAGTTATAGCGGTTAATGCTTCTTCTTTAGTTAAGCCATAAGCAACTGCAGTGCCTGCATTAAAAGCAAGGTTACGGTTGCGGCTGTTGCCATCATCATCATTTAAAGCAAATAGTACTCCTGCTTTTTGTAAAAGATAAGGTGTTTTGAAAGGTTGGTCAATATCATCATCTACCATTGCAGGTAAATCGTGTAATTGCCCAAGCACAACAGCAATATTGTTTTGTTTTAAAATATCCGCAATCTGCCAGCTGTCCACGCCGCCATCGATTACTACATCAAACCCAAATTCTTTTACAAAGTCAACTGCTATCAGCATTTCTTTTACAATATTGCAATGGATAAACAGTTTTTGTTTTTTTGTAAATAATCCTTTTACAGCTTCGTATTTTAAATTGGTATTATCATGATTGAGTTCTGCTGTATACGCTTTTGCTTCTCTAAAAAATGTTCTTACTTTTTCAACCTGTTCTAATCCCTTTTTTACAGGGTCTTCGGCAGGTACTTGTGGCCCGCCAAAATTAAAACGGTTGCGTGGGCGGGCTAATAAAGATGGCATACGAAAATGTATAGCATTATCTTTTTCATATGCTGCATCTTCCCAGTTCCATCCATCTAATTGTACTACCGATGAGGAGCCTGAAATAATACCACCATCAGGAATTGTGCTGGCTAATAAAATACCATTGGTGCGTAAAGTGTTTATTACTTTGCTATCGGTATTGTAAGCAACAATACTGCGAACGCTTGGATTTATTTCTCCAATTTCGCTGGCATCAACCGTTGCCCTAACTGTTGGTACTTCTACCAAACCTAATTGTGTAGAACTTAAAATTAATCCCGGATAAATATGTTTGCCTTTGCAATCAATAATTTTTCCTGCTGTTGAGGTACTTGTACCAACTTCGGTTATTTTACCGTTAGTAAGCACTACGTTACCATTACTAATTACCTGGCCATTACCCACATGAATAGTGGCGTTGGTTAAAGTGATGGTTTCTTTTTGCTGCGGCGCAGGGTAAACAGTTTCCTGTGCACTACTGTTTACAAAAGCACAAATGCAGAGCAAAACTATTCCCATTTTTTTCAAATCCGTCGACAGTATTTTAAAAGAGAATACTGATTTATAATAGCTTCTTTTAATTTTATTATAATCCATATAAATAGTTTTTTAAAGTGTTTAATGTAACTAATTAAGTACTGTCAGGTTGAGCTTGTCGAAACCGGCCAGTTTTCCAAGCAACCCGCCTTCGACAAGCTCAGGCTTACAGCTTTTGTATTTGTTACTTTATTGATCAAAATGTTTAATTATTGCTTTCCAAATCATCGGCATCAATGCTTAACAAACCATGGCTGTGATAATGATCCATACAGTTATGAATGATCTCGTATCTTGGTCTTGGCCTTTGAAAATTGCCGGGTGTACCACCAGGTGCAGCAGACGCTTTTTTTGCAGCTGCTAATTTTTGTACCAGCCTTGCTTTTTCTGCCTGGTTTTGTTTACGCATTTCCATATCCTTTTCCCTGTCGAAATAAATAGTACCGTCCACAATTGTTTTTTCTGCCTTTGCATAAATGCTTAAAGGGTTATCGCTCCATAAAACCAGGTCAGCATCTTTACCCACTTTTATGCTGCCTACTTTACTATCTACATGCAGCATTTTTGCTGGGTTGATAGTTACCATATTCAACGCATCTACTTCACTCATGCCGCCGTACTTAATACTTTTTGCAGCTTCCTGGTTTAAGCGGCGTGCCATTTCTGCATCATCCGAATTAATAGCTACGTTCAGGCCAACCTGTTGCATAATATAAGCGTTGTATGGAATAGCATCCACTACTTCCATTTTATAATTCCACCAATCGCTGAATGTAGAGGCGTTGGCGCCATGCGCTTTCATTTTATCTGCTACTTTGTATCCTTCTAAAATATGGGTGAAAGTATTTACAGGAAAACCAAATTTTTCTGCAACTTTCATTGTTGCATTTATTTCACTTTGTATATAAGAGTGGCAGGTAATAAATCTTTTCTTGTTCATTATTTCTACCAACGCATCCAGTTCCAGGTCTCTTCTTACTATTATTGGCGCAGCGCCTTTCTTTTTATTGTTTTCTTCAGCAGCCTTCCATTGTTTTTGATAATCGCTTGCTCTTGTAAATGCATCTGTCAAAACCTGTTCAACACCCATTCTGCTATCCGGAAAACGTATATTGCCCTGTGTGCTGGAACTGCGTTTTACATTTTCGCCTAAAGCAAATTTTATAAATGGATCAGCACCTGCAAATTTCAAATCTTCTGCATTAGCACCCCAGCGTAATTTTATTAATTGAGTTTGTCCGCCAATAGTATTTGCTGAGCCATGCAAAATATGTGAGGTGGTAACGCCTCCGCTTAACTGCCTGTAAATATTAATGTCATCAGGTGCAATATTGTCTGCAATTCTTACTTCGGATGTCACACTTTGCCCGCCTTCGTTAATGGAAGCTGCCGCAATATGCGAATGCTCATCAATAATACCGGCAGTTAAATGTTTGCCTTTGCCATCAATAATTTTTGCTGACGCATCGGTTAAATTTTTTCCTATTGCTGCAATTTTTCCTCCTTTAACTAAAACATCGGTTTCTTCTAATTTACCAGCTGCATCACTTGTCCAAACGGTAGTATTTTTTATTAAGATATTTTCCTGTTTTGCTATTTCCTCCGAACCAAAACTTATAAAAGGATAAATTACTTTTCCTAACACTAAAGGTGTTTTTGGTTTCACACTGTCGGGTTTTGGTTCCAAAAGATGATCGAAATTTGCAGTCCATGTAAAAGTGTTTCCTGCAATATCTCTTCCTGTTCCATTCCATACATTGTCATTGGCCACACCACTTAAAATAGTTTCTTTGGCATCTTTACCACGGCCTTCGGTATAACTTAATTTTACTAATTTACCATCGTAGCTGTATTTGCCGGTCAATGTATCTTTACTAACGAAACTTGCAACACCTGCATCTTTAAAATCGAGTGTAAAAGATTTTGAATTGCTTGCTGTAAATTTATAAGAACCTTTAACATCGTACCAGCTTTCTTCTTTTACCGCATTTTTAATTCCCTGTGTCCAGTTTTGTAATACCAAAGTCTTTTCTGCAAAAATTTGCCCTGATGTAATAATAAAATTGGCCAGTTTCCCATTTTCTAAACTTCCAATTTTATCGCTCATGCCTAACAGGGCAGCCGGTGTTTTTGTCAATGCTTCCAATGCTTTGGTTTCTGTTAAACCATATTCGATGGCTTTACGCAGGTTGGGCATAAAGTCGGCAGTGTTAGCAAGGTCAGCAGAAGAAATGCAAAAATTAATTCCTGCTTTTTCCATTGCAGCAGCATTACCCGGCGCCAGTTCCCAATGTTTCAAATCATCAAATCCTACAAAACGTAAGTCGTTAGGATCGTCCACATCCATTGCTGCAGGATAATTTAAAGTAATAATGTAAGCAGCTTTTGTTGCAGCAATTTCTTTTATGCGCTGGTATTCATTGCCGCCACCTTTGATTATATACTGCACACCAAATTCATCACCAATTTTATCGGCACGCAGATCATTCCATTTATCACTGGCATCAAAAATTTGTGGCAGGGTTTGATTATCGTTCCAACTTTTTAAACTAAGGTTGGTGCCTTCTTTTATCGGGCCTGATTTATACCACTGAGCATCTAAATATGTTTGACGGAGCAAGGCAATTACACCCATAATAGAGTTGGGATAACTTTGTGTTGATATACCTTTATTAAAAGAATAAAAAGCCGCTGCTTTTTCTTTTAGCATGCTAAAATTATCGGGTTGTGTTGCTAAAGAAACAAAAGCACCACTACCTCTTGCAATACCATCTTTTTGATGGGTAAGTACAGCGCCAAAGCCAATATCACGTAAAGTTTTTGCTTTAGCATCATCACCTGTAAAAATTTTAAAGCCATCTGTTTCACTTTTTATGGCCTGGTTCCAGCCGTAAGCGCCTTTTGTAGTGGAGATAATTTGCTGTGGGCCAAAAAAGCCACCGCCAACTGTTGGTGTACGCTGTGGTGTTGTAATGCCATAATCGCTGAAAATATCAATAAAAGAAGGATAGATATATTTTCCTTTGCAATCAATAACAACCGCATCTTTTGGGATGGTAATATTGCTGCCGGTATTTTCTATTTTTCCCTGGCGGATAACCAATGTTGCATTTTGCAATGTGGTTTGTGCGTCTTTTACAATAGTGGCATTCGTAAATGCATAACAGCCATCTTTTGGGCTGGCAACATCATTAACAGGAAAAGTGGACTGTGCATTTATTTGTAAAGCCATTGTTACAAATAAAAACAGCAATGCCGGAAATTTTAATTTTTGCATGCTATATAGTTTTGGTAATTGAAGTTATGAAAACTAAAAATAACGATTCTATTTATTGTGACAGCCACCACTGATGGAATTTTGTTTGCGGTTAATATGTACTTTTGCTGCCAGTTATGAATATTGCTTCTTATATCGATCATACTGTTTTAAAACCAACTACAACCATTACAGACGTAGAAAAGCTATGTGCAGAAGCTATGCAATATGATTTTGCTGTCGTTTGTGTACCGCCATTGTTTGTAAAAAAAGCAAAAGAACTTACAGCAGGCAGCAGTGTAAAAGTGGCTACTGTTATTGGTTTCCCTTTTGGTTACTCGGCCATAGAAGCTAAAGTGGCAGAAATAATTTTGGCTATTTTAGATGGTGCCGATGAACTGGATATGGTAATAAATATAAGTGCCATTAAAAATAAAGACTGGCAATTTTTAGCCAGCGAAATTAATACTGTAATGCCCATTATAAAAGGCAAGGGAAAAATTATTAAAGTAATTATTGAAAGCGGTATTTTAACTGACGAAGAAATTATTACCTGCTGCGATATTTATGGCGCTGCCGGTGTAGATTTTATGAAAACCAGCACAGGTTATGCAGAAAAAGGCGCAACTGTACATGCGGTGCAACTAATGAGGGCACATTTAGCGTCTGCTATAAAAATTAAAGCAAGCGGCGGCATTAAAGATTATGATTTTGCCCTGCAGTTAATTAATGCAGGTGCCGACAGAATTGGTTGCAGCAGCAGTGTTAAAATTGCAGAAGAAGCCGCATTGCAAAATTGATGGAACAATTTTTGTAAAATAAAATGATTATGAAAAAAACGGGAATACTTTTTTTTAGTTTGATGATCTTTATGGCTGCACATGCGCAAATTGCAAAGACAGACGACACTGCCATAGGTAAAGTAACTGTAAATAAAGATCCCCGATTGGATATTTTAGCAAAACAGCAAGCCGAATTTAATAAAGCTACAGTAGGCCTTGGCGCCAGGGCTGCTAAGGGTTACCGCTTATTAGTGGTAAGCAGCAACGACAGAAATTTTGCCATGAAGGTAAGAACACAGCTTCTGCAAAGATATCCTGAACAAAAAGTATATATGAGTTACCAGTCACCATTTATTAAATTAAAATTTGGCGATTTTGTTGAGAAGTCAGATGCTGAAAAATACCGAAAGATGATTACCAGTTCTAAAATTGTAACGAACAATGTTTACTTAGTGTCGGAAATTGTAGAAATAAAACTGGATAAGAACAAAGAGAATGAAGATAATTAGTTTAATAGTTGATTAGTTTTTTATTTGCAATTATGGTATTCAAAATAAAATAATGTAATTTGAATGGAGTTTCAGTAATGAAACTCTTTTTTGTTTTTAAATATTGATGAATTGATTTTATGCTGAAAGAAAAAATACAACAGTTGGCCAAACAATATGCTGATGAATTTATTGCAGTGCGCCATCATATCCATGCACATCCCGAGTTGAGTTATAAAGAATTTGAAACCAGCAAATTTGTACAGCAAAAATTGCAGGGCTGGGGCATTCCTTTCGAAATAAAAGCTGCAACCGGTGTGGTAGGATTAATAAAAGGAAAAAATCCTGAAAAAAAAATAATTGCTTTGCGTGGCGATATGGATGCATTGCCCATTACAGAGCAAAATGATGTGCCTTACAAATCATTAAACGAAGGCGTAATGCATGCCTGCGGCCATGATGTACACACCACCTGTTTATTGGGTGCTGCAAAAATTTTAAATGAATTAAAAGAGGAGTGGGAAGGAACAGTAAAATTAATTTTTCAACCGGGAGAAGAGAAAAACCCCGGTGGTGCAAGCCTGATGATTAAAGACGGTGTGCTGGAAAATCCCAAGCCCGAAAAAATATTTGCCTTGCATGTGCATCCTGGAATGGAAGTGGGACAATTAAGTTTTAGAGGAGGTATGATAATGGCGAGTGCGGATGAAATTTATATTACCATAAAAGCAAAAGGCGGCCATGCAGCATCGCCGCATTTAACGGCTGATACTATTTTAATTGCATCGCAGTTGGTAGTAAGCCTGCAGCAGATTATAAGCAGAAATAACAATCCTTTTAATCCTTCTGTATTATCCATCACTTCTTTTAATGGGGGCAATACTACTAATGTAATTCCCAGCGAAGTAAAATTAATGGGTACATTCAGGGCAATGAATGAAGAGTGGCGCTTTAAAGCACATGAATTAATAAAAACTCAAACTGTTGAACTGGCAAAGATGATGGGGACGGAGGCGGACATTACCATTGATGTGGGTTATCCTTTTGTATTAAATGATGAAGCGCTGAACATTGTTGCCAGAAAAAAAGCTGAAGAATTTATGGGTGCAGCAAATGTTTTTGAAACAGAATTAAGAATGGGGGCAGAAGATTTTGCTTATTACTCTCACCAAATACCGGCATGTTTTTTTAGATTGGGTGCCGGTAATAAAGCAAAAGGAATTACAAGTGGTGTGCATACACCGATTTTTAATATTGACGAAGGGGCGATTGAAGTAGGGATGGGTATGATGGCGTGGATGGCAACCTCCTGACCCGTTGCGGAGGAGAATTTAGGTAACGGCCGTAAGTATTTTTTTTACACCTGCATACTAACTGCTCTTAATCTGCGTTTGCAAAGTGTACTTTTATCCATTATCTAATAAGCCAAATTTAGGACTATGAAAAAGCCTGCCTGCTATGCATTGCTGTTGTTAACTTTTTTTACAGTAACAGGGTTTTCACAAAACAGCAATACACCCAAACCAAAACAGTTCAATAATTTTCCTGCTGTTATCAATTGTTCTCAAGCAGTATTAAGCAGCATTTTTAATGCATCACCCGGCCAAAACATCAACCTTTCTTTTTCTGATAATTTTTTATTTTCTGGCAACGTAACCAGCAATTTGATAAAATACAGCAACCTGCAAACTGCTGTAGTTAAATCCACTGCTTTAAATAATACCATTTTTAGTGTATCAAAAATTATTAATAAAGATAAGAGTGTGAGTTACCAGGGCCGCATTATTAATAAAAATTATTTTGACGGGTACGAGTTAAAGAAAAATACTGCAGGCAATTATCAATTGATTAAAATTGAAAAAGAAAATGTAATACAGGTTTGCAGCCAGCTTTAATTACTACAAATAAAATTTACCGGTACTTACAATAGCTATATATTTCCCTAAATCCAAAACGTATGAAAAACCTTTTTACATTTTTAATACTGATAATAGTATTATTATTTTCATCTAAAGCTTTTAGTGTTCCAAAACTAAACAGCCTGCCGGGTGCAGAAGCAACAATCTTTCTTGATTTTGACGGCCATTATGTACAGAGCTCTCTTTGGAATGGGGGAGATGCATTTTACTGTGCAGCTTCCGGCATGAATGATCCGCAAATTACAGAGGCATTTAACCGTGTGGCAGAAGATTACAGGCCCTTTGAAATAAATATTACCACAGATTCATCAGTATTTGAAAGTGTGCCATTAAACAGGCGGATAAGAATAATTATTACTACTACCAGTGCCTGGTACCCTGGTGTTGGTGGTGTGGCATGGATTGGTTCCTTTAACTGGGGCGACGATACACCGGCTTTTGTTTTCAGCGACCGTTTAGGCCCATACAGTCCTAAAATGGTGGGGGAGTGCTGCTCTCACGAAAGCGGCCATACCGTGGGGTTATCTCATCAATCTAAATATGGAACAGATTGCAATACACCTTTAGAAACTTATAACAGCGGTATTGGAAACGGACAAACAGGCTGGGCACCTATAATGGGCAACAGTTATAATAGAAATATGAGTAACTGGAATAATGGGCCAACGCCTTATGGTTGCACCACTTTACAGGACAATCTTTCCATTATTACCAATCAAAATGGAATTGTTTACAGGGCAGATGATTATGCAGATACATTAAACGCAAACACTTATGCTTTACCTAATTTAAATTTTAATATTGCAGGAATAATAAGCGATAATGCAGATAAAGATGCTTTTAAATTTACTTTATCACAAAGTTTAAATTTTCATTTAACTGCAGTTCCCTTTAATGTGGGTGATAATTATATTGGCGCCAACCTTGATATTAAAATAGAATTATACAGTTCGCCAACTAATTTAATTGGCACTTACGATCAGGTAACCATGAGTGCTGCTATAGATACCCTGTTAAATGCCGGCACTTATTACCTTAAGATTGATGGAACAGGAAATACAAATATTGGAGAATATGGAAGTTTAGGTTCCTATACTTTAAATGGTGTTACGGGTGCTTTGGCCATTCATGCTATAAGCCTTGTGGGTAAAACTGATAATAATAAACATATCCTTAGCTGGCAAATTACAGCCGATGAGCCCATTAAAAAAATTGAAATAGAAACCTCTGATGATGGAATAAATTTTACGGGCTTAACTTCAGCAAGCCCTGTTGCAAATAAATTTTCGTATCAGCCATATAAAACTAATACAGTGTATTACCGGATAAAAGTTACCTCAGTAATAGATCAAATTGGTTATTCAAATATTATTGGTTTAAAAACTGCAGGTAACAGCGTTAAACTTTTCAATGTATCCACCCTTATTAAAAATGAACTTTTAATAAATGCTGCAGAAAATTATCAATACCATTTAATTGATGCCAGTGGAAAAACTATTGCTGCCGGTAATGGAGTAAAGGGAATTAATCGAATTAATATTTCAAACCAGCCTGCTGGAATGTACATTATTCAACTTTTTAATAAAGAGGGGATACAAACCGAGCGGATTATAAAACAGTAGAATAGGCTAATTTTTACTGATCCAGGTTTTCTGACTATTGCGTAAAAGATATCTCTACCTTTTGCACAATCACCATTATTATTTAGAAAAAAATAAACTGCATTCTAAGCAACCAACTTCTGCACTGGCACGATAAAGAAATTACCCACTTACATAACCCCCTTTTTTTACCCCGGCAGTTTAAAATACAATATCTAACGAAATAGCAGGTACTCTTGCAAAGCTGTATTTTTTAACATTAAAACTTATTTTATGTTGCACAAAATCAATGCTCAAAAATGGCGTATCACTAATTTGTTACCGGCACTAACGGTATTGTCGGTATTTACTTTTAGCTGTAAAAAAGAAATTGGTTCTGAAACTACCAAAGCTAATACGGAACAATTGGCCGGCAAAAATTCCTTAAATGATGTAAAGGTGAAAAGTTTTATGCAGGTAAACCTGGTTGCTAACAATGTCAATTACAATGCAGCGCATGTCGATGCTACTTTAAAAAATGCCTGGGGTATTGCCTGGTCTCCGGGTGGCACCGCATGGGTAAATGCACAGGGCGGCCATGTAAGCGAATTGTATAATGGCGAAGGTATAAAAGCGGCGCTAACAGTTAATGTACCTTCTCCCGGCGGTAACGAGGGTGGCAATCCCACCGGAATTATTTTTAATCCCAATATGGCGGATTTTGTTATTCCTTCGGGTAATGCCAATGCCCCAACCCGTGCGGTTTTTATTTTTGTTGGAGTAGATGGTATTGTATCCGGATGGAACCCTTCATGGGGTAACCATGCATTTACAAAGTTTAATAATGTAGCCACTTCGGCATATACAGGCCTTGCCATTGCCAAAAATGGCGGAAGCAATTTCTTATATGCTGCAGATTTTCGTGCAAGAAAAATAACAGTATGGAACAGAACATGGGCAACGGTCGCCATGCCTTTTACCGATCCCAATTTGCCTGCAGGTTACTCCCCTTTTAATATCCAGGAAGTAAACGGGCAGCTCTTTGTAATGTATGCAAAAGTGGGCAGCGATGGCAGGAGCCAGGAAGGAAAAGGCTTGGGTATTGTTGATATTTTTACACCTGCCGGTGTTTTTGTAAAAAGATTTGCTTCACGTGATAAACTGAATGCACCCTGGGGCGTAACTATGGCTGCAGCTTCATTTTTTCCGCAAGAAATGGAAGATGAAGAAGATGATGATGATAACGGTACCCCACAGCCCAAAATATTAGTAGGAAATTTTGGGGATGGAAAAATTAATGTGTACAGTTTAAATGGTAAACTTTTAGGTCAGCTAAAATCGCATGATCATGTAATCGCTATTGATAAACTATGGGCCATAGGTTTTGCACCCACCACTTCAACTATCGACCAGAACCGGCTATATTTTGCCGCCGGGCCAAACAACGAAGAAGATGGCGTATTTGGTTACCTGATAAAAGATGCGTCGGTTGGTGATGATGACTGATAAATATTTTTTATAAACCGTCTCATCAATTAAATGAGGCGGTTTTTTTGTGTACACTTTTCAAATATAATTGTGTATTTGATAGCTGGCGATTCTATTAAAAGATTGACGGGCCAGCCAGGCATTTGCATCAATATTTTTACCATAAAAGCTAACTGTTACAATTCAATTTTATATTACCTGTATTTAACAAAATATAAAAATGTGTGAAAATAAAAAAATAAATTCACGGCCCATTGTTTGTAACCTTTTGTATGCCCACTTACTCTAATAGTAATAGATAAAAATATTAAAATGGGAACAATTAATTTAAAGCTGTCAATTACACCAATTTTTAATTTACTTAGGCTAACCTTTGGTATTGTACCCATTGTTGCAGGCATTGATAAATTCACCAACCTGTTAACTCATTGGGAAAAATATGTTTCTCCGGGTGTTGCAGACATACTGCCCTTTGCTCCACATA
>NZ_JANPCM010000271.1:0-7306 GCF_031430955.1 Ferruginibacter sp. | reverse complement strand
CACCTGCAGATATGTTTATGGCATTGGGTAAAGACGATAAGAAAATTTATGTGATACCAAGTTTAGATGTGGTGGTGGTAAGATTAGGCGATGATGCAGGCGGAAGTGTTGCCGGGCCAAGCAGTTTTGATAATGAGCTGTGGGGTAAATTAAAACTGGCTATGAAATATTAATCTCAATTAAATTTTACAAAAGATACCCGGCCATTTCATTTTGATACTGCTGTGCAATAACCCTTGCTTCTGCTGCAAAATCTTCTTTTTCGCTGGCAAAAATTATTGCCCTGCTGGCATTTACTAAAAGGCCGCAATCTTTATTCATGCCGTATTTACTTACATCTTTTAAACTGCCGCCCTGGAAACCAACACCCGGTACCAATAAAAAATTATCAGGAATTATTTCTCTGATTTTTTCTAAGCCGCTTGCTTTTGTGGCACCCACTACAAACATTAAATTATCTTTATTACCCCAGTTGCTAACTTTTTTTAAAACCTTTTCGTATAAAAATTCGCCGCCGTGGTTTGTGTCTTCACTAACCAAACGCAACTGTTCAAAATCTTTACTGCCTGCATTGCTGGTTAATCCCAACACTATCGTCCATTTATTTTCATATTCTAAAAAAGGACGAATGCTGTCTTCACCCATATAAGGTGCTACAGTTATGGCATCAAAATTCAACGTTTCAAAAAAGGCTTTGGCATATTGAGAAGAAGTGTTGCCAATATCGCCACGCTTGGCATCTGCAATTTTTAAATGTTCGGTTGGGATATAATTTACTGTTTGCTCCATCGCTTGCCACCCTTTCAAACCAAGTGCTTCATAAAAAGCAGTATTAATTTTATAGCTTACACAAATGTCTTTCGTGGCATCAATAATTGCTTTATTAAATTCAAAAATTGCATCCGGGTGCGATTGTAAATGTTTAGGAATTTTTGTGATGTCGGTATCTAATCCCACACATAAGTAAGATTTTTTTTGTTGAATTTGTTCAACCAGTTGTTTTCTTGTCATAATAATTAAACATCTCTTTTATCAATACCTGCTTGTTTAATAATGGCGAGAAAGGTACCTTTCTTTACATCCTTACTACCATGCACGGGTACAATAACAGTAATGTTAGTTGCAGAGTTATAAAAAATTTGGTGAGAGCCTTTTGAACGTTTAAAAAGAAATCCTTTTTTTTCCAAAAGCTTAATTAAATGCTGCGGAGACTGGTTCATGCAGTTTCCAGGTTAAGGGAATACTCAAGCGTATTTGTATTGTCAGGTATTGGTTCCCCTCTCGATTGCAATTCTTCTACATACAATTCAATAGCTTCTTTTGCCATTGTCAAAGCTTCATCTATCGTGTCGCCCTGTGTAATACAGCCCGGTAATGCAGGAACGGTAACCATATACCCGCCTTCTTCCTCTTTATTTAATAATATTTTATAGTTGTATTGCATATTTTAATTCATTACAAATGTAAAAAAATAAACCCAAATTTCATAGTTTACTGATCATTTAACTTTTCCATTTCGTTAGCAATTGCAGCAGAATTATAGTCACCACGTTTTTTCAATTGCTCAATAATATTTTTTTTAGATGCTTCATCTCTGTTCTGGCTTAATTTAAAAGTATTTTCCAAACTTTCTACTTCAATTGTAAAACCAATAATTGCTTTTAACATGGGCAGTATATATTCTTTGGGCATTTTATTAAATGCCGCTGCGGTTTCTAACCCTTCATATTTATTAGTAAGTGCTTTTATAACATTGCAGGTGCCTTCTTCATCAGTAAAAATTATTTTCCCTTTTGCATGAACAGTCATATAATTCCACGTGCTGGCTGTTTGCGGATTAGTGTACCAGCTTGCACTTACATAACAATGAGGGCCGGTAAATACAACCAAAACATTTTCATTTTTTTCAAATGCTTTATGGTGATCCGTGTTTCTCATAATATGTCCGTGCAAAAAAATATTGCCTTCTTTCACTTCAACTTCTAACGGAATTTGCGTAGCTACGGGATATTTTTCGCTAATACCTGTAATCATTGCAAAAGAATTTTCTTGCATAAAAGCAATAACTTTTTGTTCGTCTGCTTCGGTAAAATGCCCCAGTTTATACATTAGTACTTCTTTAAAATTTGTTTTAGGGTTGCAGCAAAAGTAAATATTTCTTCAAAGGAATTATACAATGGCACTGGCGCAACCCTTATTACATTCGGTTCTCTCCAGTCGGCAAAAATTCCATTGGGCAGCAGTTCATCAAAAACAGCTTTTGCATTTTTAAAAACAGATAAAGAAACCTGGCAACCTCTCTCGTTGCTGTTACGTGGCGTAAGAATAGTAAATCTTTTTTCAGGCTGGTTAATTTCATTCAGTACAAAAAATAAATAATCGCTTAATAATTTACTTTTTGATAATAAGTTTTTAAAACCTGCTTGCTTAAAAATATCCATCGATGCTTTATGGCTTGCCAATAATAACATTGGGGCTGTACTCATTTGCCAGGCTTCGGCATTGGGTGAGGGCGTAAAACTATTTTCCATTTTAAAACGATTGGCTACATCATTACCCCACCAGCCTTCTAATCTTTTTAACTTTTTATTTTGTAAATGCTTTTCATTTATAAATGCACCGGCAATAGCACCCGGCCCGCTGTTTAAATATTTGTAATTGCACCAGCAGGCAAAATCAACATTCCAGTTGTGAAGCTGCAGCTCTACATTACCTGCGGCATGGGCCAGATCAAATCCTGCATAAGCACCTGCATTATGCGCTGCTTCGGTAATGGCTGGCATATCAAAAACCTGTCCGGTATAATAATTTAGCCCACTGAATAAAACCATTGCCACGGTGTCTTTATGCTGCTCAATTGTTGCAATAATATCTGCTGTGGTAATAATTTCTGTTCCTTCCTTGGGATGCACTTCAATTATTGCATCTTCAATTTTATAGCCATGCAATTTAACCTGCGATTGAAATGCATATTGGTCGGAAGGAAATGCTTTCGCTTCACAAATTATTTTATACCTGTTTTTTGTGGGTTGATAAAATGAGATCATCAGCAAATGTAAATTCACTGTAAGGTGATTCATTGTTACGAGCTCCTGTTCTTTTGCACCAACAATATCGCACAGCAATGGCGTTATTTTTTTATGATAATTTAACCAGGGTTCTTTGCCCATAAAAAAACCTTCCACACCAAAGTTGGCCCAGGCTTCCATTATTTTCAATACTTCATCCTGTGTTGTTTTAGGTTGCAGGCCTAATGAGTTGCCTAAAAAATATATAGCATGCTTATTATTTAAAAGCGGAATGTAAAATTGTTCCCTGTAAATATGCAACGCATCATTATGGTCTGATTCTTTTGCGTATGATATTGTGAATTGATGAGACATATTTATACCTGTTGTTTATTTTTTTTATCTGCTATTAATAAAATTAATAACAATGGTAAAAGTAAAATATCTGCCACACTTATCCAGTGTATAATATGCTGCTGTTGCCAAAGCTCAATAGCGTAACTGCCGTGACTGTACCATTGTTGTAAAGTTAAAACTAACACAAACCAAATAAACCATTTTGGTCTTTTTAATACTCCATAAATAAAAATTATATTTATTACAATGAAAATTGCATGCCTTAAAGAGGTTGCCAGACTTATTATTGGAGGATCTGTTTCAGGATGATAAATTGCAAAAGCATGATAAACTAAAGCTGCAAAAGCAAGTACTGCAAAAATTATAAATAAAATATGCTTTGTTTTATTACTCATTAAACAAATTAGGGTAGTCAGTAATTATTCCATCCACTCCCAAACCCTTCAATCTTTCTATTTCTTTTTTATCGTTCACCGTCCATGGAATAATTTTTATGTTTTGCTGATGACATTTTTTTATCACTTCATCCGTAGCTAAAATATATGCAGGGCTGTAAATAGTTGGTGTAAATCCTAACGCTTTAATTTGTTCTTCAATAGTTCGTTTATCATAATCTTCAATAAGCATAGCCGTCTGTATTGCCGGGTAATGTTTATGCAAATATTGCAATGTCCTAAAATCAAAAGATTGAATAATTATATATTGCTCCACATCTTTTTCTTTAATCACTTTCATCAGTAATTCTACAAATTCGGCAGGCGCAGGATGAAAAATATTATCTGTAGCAGGCATTGATTTTGTTTCAATATTATAAAAAGGAAACGGCCTTCTCGCCATCATCATATAATTTTTTACCGAATCAAATACATCAGCCAAACGTGGTTTATGTACCGCCATTTTTTGTTGCTTCGGAAAACGGGGGTGCGGTTTTAGTCCCACATCAAATTGCTGCGTTTCAGCAAAATTCATTTTATAAATATTGAAATTCTTTTCTTCTTTTTCATTTACAAAACTGCCATTGGCATTAGTAGTTATCTCATGATTAAAAAACGGTTCATGCGATAATATCACCTGCTTATCTTTTGTAATTACCACATCCATTTCTAAAGTAGTAACACCTAATCCTATTGCGTTGATCATTGCGGGAATTGTATTCTCCGGCATAAGTCCACGGCAGCCACGGTGGCCTTGTTTATCGAAAACGGTTGCTCCTAAATCCACTGAAGGCGACTTTTGTACTTCACTGTTCATACCAGTATTTTTTTTAGGAGAGGAGCATGAAAATATTGCAACCATCAATAAAAGTAAAAGGGAAATGCTTTTATTCATAAAACATAATTAAAGATGAATAATGGGATAATGTACAAGAGTGCGACGCCAATGAAGCTAAACAGCATTACAAATGCCTGGTACAAAAAAATAATCTCGTTTATTTTCCGCTACAATCTTCTCATTTCCCTATCCTTTGGAGTTCCCATTTGGGAACGAACGTAGTTCAAGGTGAGGTTATCTCACCATCTCCTGCACTTTCGTCGGCTCCATATTCGCATTCCTCATGGCAATTGCCCTAACAGCATTGCCTGCAAAATCTTCAAAAGCTTTTTTGCTTACCGGTTCATCACTCACCATTACGGGCACCCCAATATCGCCGCCCTCACGTATGCTTTGTACAATAGGTATTTGGCCTAAAAAAGCAAGATCAAATTCATCGGCTAAATTTTTGCCGCCATCTTTTCCAAAAATATAATATTTATTACCGGGCAATTCTGCCGGAGTAAAATAACTCATGTTTTCTACCAAACCAATTACTGGTACTTTCAGTTGTGCCTGCCCGAACATGGCTACACCTTTTTTTGCATCGGCAAGTGCCACCAATTGCGGCGTAGTAACAACAATAACTCCTGTAACAGGTACAGTTTGCACCACAGTTAAATGAATATCGCCGGTGCCGGGTGGCATATCAATCACTAAATAATCCAGTTCGCCCCAATCAACTTCGGTAACAAACTGGCGGATGGCACTGCTCACCATTGGCCCACGCCAAACCACCGCCTGCTTTTCATCAATCAGCAAACCAATGCTCATTATTTTAATACCAAATTTTTCAATCGGAACTATCATTCCTTTACCACTGCCATCATCTTTCATCAAAGGCCTTTCGCCACGTATGCCAAACATTATGTGCTGGCTGGGGCCGTAAATATCAGCATCCATCAGCCCAACTTTTGCACCACCGGCCGCTAATGCCAAAGCAAGATTGGCACTTACTGTACTTTTTCCTACACCGCCTTTACCACTCACTACAGCAATAATATTTTTTACACCACCCAAAATTGTCTTAGCATCTTTTCTGTTAGTGGTAGTGTTGGCCGTAAAATTTACGGTAACCACGGCTGCTGCATTCACCAATATTTTTACCGCATTTTCACTGGCCATCCGCATCATATCTTTCATAGGGCAGGCAGGCGTAGTAAGCACAATGGTAAACGACACATTATTGCCCTCAATATTTATATCTTTTACCATATTTAAGGTCACCAGATCCTTGCCTAAATCGGGTTCCTGCACATTACTCAGCGCTTTTAAAATATCTTCGTTTGTCATGTTCAATTATTTGTTAAAATGCCAACAGAGCTGCAAATTTAAACAACCATGCCTTTACTTTGTTTATTAATTAAGGAATGTTGTTATTTTTGGGACAAACTTTGGTAACACTGTTTAACATCGTTGTGTCACTCACTTGTACGGCATACCATTATTCAACTTTTATTGATGCATAGATTTATACCTTTAATTTTTAGTTTTTGTTTTATTAAGCCTGTGCAGTCAAAAGCTCAGTTCGAATCTTTTAAAGATTCGGTAGTGCAATTATACGGCCTGGTAATGACGGCGGATAGTTTAAAAGGTTTGGAAGGCGTAAGTGTGGTGGTAAAAAATCAAAACCGGGGAACAGTAACTAACGATAAAGGCGTTTTTAGCATTGTAGTTTTAAAAGGCGACGAAATTGAATTCAGCAGCATTGGCTTTAAAACAAAAATGGTTGCTATTCCTAAAGATCTTACCGGCAATCAGCAAAGTGTAATTCAGTTAATGATCAACGATACCATTTACCTGCCTGCAACAATTATAAAATCACGTCCGTCAAGGGCACAGTTTGAAAGGGATTTTTTAAACAACCCTGTGCAGGATGATTATATAACTGTTGCCCGAAAAAATAATGACGCTGCCACACGCCGCATTTTAGCAGCCAACTTACCTTCTGACGGAAGGGAAGCAAGTAACCAATTTTTAAGACAGGCAGGTACAAAAGCTTATTATGCCGGCCAGGTGCCCCCGCAAAATATTTTTAATCCATTTGCTTGGGCAGAGTTTATTAAAGCATGGAAGAGAGGAGATTTTAAAAAGAAGAGTTCTTCTACTACACGTACATCGCCAACACCTTCCACCACACCTACACCCAACGATATTTATAATCCAAAGCATTAGCCCCCATCCCCAGAAGGGGAGTTATACAAAGGGTATTAAATAATTCAAAACTTCAAAACTTGGATATTTCTAAAAAAGCAGGTTTCTCAAATAACTCCCCTTCAGGGGATGGGGGCATTAAAATCTTTCTTATTGGTTTTATGGGCAGCGGCAAAACGCACTGGGGCAAATTATGGTCTGTAAAAAGCGGTAAACAATTTTTTGATCTGGATGAAGTAATAGAACAGGAAGAAAAAAAATCGGTTGCTGAAATATTTAGCCAAAATGGCGAGGCGTATTTTAGGCAGAAGGAAATGGAAATACTGCAAACATTTGCAACAAAACAAAATTGTATAATTGCCTGCGGGGGTGGCACACCATGCTTTAATAATAATATGCAGTGGATGAATGCAAATGGAACAACGGTATATCTTTTTGCAACAGCAAACGAAATTTTTAACCGGGTAATTACAGAG
>NZ_JANPCM010000270.1:0-1961 GCF_031430955.1 Ferruginibacter sp. | reverse complement strand
TACCGGCAAAATTATTTCATCCTTATTTAAAAAAAACAGTACGCAATACAAAAAAGTTTAAATTAGTTTGAACCAGTTATAAAATTTATAAAAAGCATACCTAATAAAATCTGCATTAACTTTAAGCTATGCGTAATAGTTTATTAACAATACTTGTTTGCATCATTGCCAGTTTTATAAACCCGGTAATGGCACAGCAGCAAATATTTAAAAACTACAGCTTAACCGACGGGCTTGTTTCTAATACCATCAGCAGGGTGTACCAGGATGCAAAAGGTTTTTTATGGATAGGGACCCTGGAAGGCCTGAGCAAATATGATGGCCATAGTTTTACCAATTACAACACTGCCAATGGGCTATCGCATAATATGGTAAATGATTTTTACGAAGCAAAAAATGGAAGATTGTATGTAGCGCTAAACAATGGAGCTATAGATATGATTAACGGAAATAAAGTTATTTTAAAAGTAGGGCCATCCGATGCAGTGGTAAACCACTTTATAAATTCTTCAACAGGAAAAGTTATAGTATCTACTGACAGGCACGGATTACAGGAATTTAATGAAGAAAAACTGACTCAGCCAAAACAACTTTTTCCTCATCAAACTTTTTTGGATATTATATGGCTTAACGATTCTCTTTTTATGACAGTGGAAGAAACTTCCCTAAAAGTATTTAACAGAAAGTATGAACTATTCTCACAAATAATTGACAAAAATATTATACGCCAGGATGCCATAATATACCAGGATTCAAAAAAAAGAATATGGGCAAGTACACTAAAGGGCCTGAAATTACTCAACGTTCCACTCCAAAAAAATCAGCCTGTTTCATTTGTTCCATTACCCGCCCACTTTAATCTTCCTTTATTAAACCAGGTTACTATAACAGGAATGCTTGAAGTTGCAGATGGTACCATGTGGTTTACAACTTCGGGTGGGATTATAAAAATAAACCAAGATGGAACGCATGAAACATTTACTGTAAAAGATGGCCTCCCTTCTAATATCATTAATACCATTTTTCAGGATAAGGAAAAAAATTTATGGTTTGGCACGGCTGCAGGTTTATCTAAATTAGTTACCCGCCAAAGCATATGGTTACACCCGATAGAAGATGGATTTTTTGAAAATAATTATTCCTGTCTTTTACACCCCTTTAAAAAAAATTATTTTTTGGTGGGCACTGTAAAAGGCACCAAAATTTTTAATACCCTTACCGGAAATTTTTCGCCAGTTGTAAATAGCAATAATCAAAACTATTTTGATGTGGTTAAAAACAGTAAGTCAACCCAATTAATTTGCTATTACAACCTTGCAATATTTGACAGTGCCAGATTAATTTACAAAAAAATTCTTCCACTTCCACTAAAATATGCATCCAGGATAATTACTGATAAGGAGGGTAATCTTTTTTTAAGCCAGGAAGGGCATTTGATTTTTATGTCGGGCAAATTTCAGCAAAATATTATCGACTACCGCATCACTGCTTTTATCATTGATAAGAGCGGGGACCTTTGGGCAGGTACCTGGGCCAATGGTCTTTTTCGTATAAGGTATAGCTTTAGCAATAGCCTGTTTAAAATAATTTCCATAAGTCAATTTTTACCAACAGAAAATGTCCGTTCGTTATTTGAAGATTCAAAAGGAAATATTTGGGCAGGCACCAGGTATCAGGGTGTTTATCAATTTACAAAAAAAGAAAAAGACAGTTTTGCTATTGTTAATTTTGATCAAAAAAAAGGGCTCACTTCTAATTTTATAAAAGGGATAAGGGAAGATGCAAACGGGAATTACTGGATTGCTTTTTACCAGGGTCTTGATAAATTAATTGCAACAGACAGCAGTTACCGCATTTTTAATTTTAGCCGTGTGAACAATTATTTTACAAGCATAGTTGGAATGGAGACCGACGATAATCATTTATTATGGCTTGCTACAAACGATGGCCTGGTAAAAATT
>NZ_JANPCM010000269.1:0-5122 GCF_031430955.1 Ferruginibacter sp. | reverse complement strand
TTTGGTCTAATCCATTATCTAAATATATAGGTAAATTCCGCAAAGCCTTCGGTACTTTATTTGCAAAAGGATATTCTGCTGTTGAATTTATAAAAGAAAAAGTCGCAGGATTATTAAGTTCTTCAAAAAGCGGAGGTTCTGGCTTAATAGGTGCAGTAATTAAATTATTCTTACGCATATTTAAAATTGCAGGTAAGTACATGTTTAAGAAAACTATCGATCTTATTTTAGGTTCTTTAATGAAAGGGTTTGCAAAAAAAATGGAAGCATTTCTTGATGATCTTATACCAGATGAAGTGGAAGCCCAAATTGAAAAAATAAAATCCATTCAGGCAGAGTATGAAGCAAGTGCTGTTGCAGAAGTATCGGCATTAGTGGAAAAATTTGCCGGGCCTTATATGGATATCATTGAGTTGATTAAAGAAATTGAAGCAAAAGCAAGAACGTTAGAAAATATTATTGACTTAGTTCGATGGGGTGCAAGAATATTGGCCTGTGCTTCACCACCAGCCATTGGATGTTTATGGAATATTGCGCAATCAATTATTGAAAGACTTGCAGCAAAAGTGGTTGACTCCTGCTGGTTTACTAAAAAAGTAGGCTCACGTGTTGCAGCTACATTAACAGCGTTTGATAAAATAAGGAACATTCCAGTTGATGCAGCAGCTTTTATTATTGAAAAAATAAACGGGCTGATGCCTAAGGGTTGGGAAAAAACATTTCCCATTCCGGAGAAATCCAGTTTAGATGCCATAAAGCCGGAGTATGATGGTACCTGCGATGAGGGTGGTGGCTCATCTTCAAACGAAGAGTTTGATCCAACACGGCAGGAAGTATTTAAAACAATTGAAGAAGTGGGAGAGCATAAATTTAAAGCCATGTTGGATATGATGAATACAAAAGGAAAAGGCCCGTGGGTTACACTTACCAAAGAGAGGTTAGGAAAAATAAGAGAAGACCTTCAAAAAACGAGTACAGAAGATATGCAGAAAATTGCAAAAGGAGAAATACCATCATCGCCTTTGCCAAAAAGTATAGAAGATTTGAATGCAGAAATAACTACTTATACTGCTGCAGAAACAAAAACAAAGGATAAATATTTTACTCAGCAAAAAGCAAAAGAAGATGCACAGTTGCAGGCAGCGGTTGATAAAGCAATGAAAATTCCATACCCTTCCGATTCGGAACTTAGTGGATGGATGCAAAAATATAATTGGTCTCAGTTGGGATCTAACCGGGTAGATTATGTTTATATGAATAATCAGCTTATGATTTTTTTAAAAACAAATAATGGATCCCGTATTGCAGCATATGCAAAATATATCGACCAAAAAATAAAAAGTCAACCGCATCTGGCAATAGTTGCAGTATCAGATTTTATTAGTATGGATGAAATAAAACCCGGAGATGGATTTTCGCTGAGGGGAAAAAGTATTGATGGAGAGTGGACTTATGATTTTGAAGAATTTGAAATTCAAAAGACAGCTGCGCCTGGATCTAAACTTAAAGTGGGCTATAGTTTTGTGGGCATACATTTACCGGTAAAGTAAATATTGTTTTATGTGGCCGAAAGATATTGTTAATCCCTTCTATAAATTCAGTTATGCAAACAATTGCAAATAAATATAATAATATATTTTCTTCAGCTGATGGTTTTTCAATGTCACAACCTTTCTTTCAACCCAAACTCACCATCAACAACTCCAGCGACAGATACGAACAGGAAGCAGATGCGGTTGCAGATAAAGTAATGCAAATGAACACACCATCTGTACAAAAAAAATCTGGAGCTGATTCTTTCTTTTCATCATCACCCATTTCAATAACTCCTCTGCAACGAAAATGTGATAATTGTAAAGAGGAAGAAAAAATGCAGCGCAAAGAAATTGATGGTGAAGAATTAACTGCTGATAATAATTTAGAAAATTATGTTGGAGGCTTACAAAGCGGTGGTCACCCATTACCAAACGAGGCCCGTAATTTTTATGAGCCAAGGTTTGGCTACGATTTTAGTAATGTAAAAATTCATACTGATGCTGTTGCAGCAAAATCGGCACAATCAGTAAATGCACTGGCTTATACATCGGGCAGCAATATTGTTTTTAACAACGGACAATATGCTCCGGAAACAGATAGTGGAAAAAAATTATTGGGGCACGAGCTAACCCATATAGTGCAGCAGGGTTCAGTGAATAAAAAAAGTATTCAGAGAGATTTAGCGGTTGACCCAACAGTGCCCGGCGCAGCGGTGCCTGTACTAACGCCACAGCAAATAAGATCAGCAACAATTTTTAATAATGAAAGGTACGATGCTGAAAATATAACATTGATACAGGATATTGTTGGCGGCCCGGTTACCGGTGTATTAACTGACGAAACTTTAAATTTAATTGCATTGTACCAGGCGCAAAACGGATTAACACCTGACGGTATGGTGGGTACGCAAACATTTGATTTGCTTTCTGCCGAATTAACTGCAGGAAATAATTCGCCTGATACCTGCCTTACAATGTTTCATGTAGGTTTGGTAACACCGATGGACATTCGTGCTGCTGGTATAAACAGGGCAAATATTTTTGGGCATTTTGATGTGGAGATACAATTTTCTCCGCATTGCGATTGTTCAAGATTTCAATACCGGCAGTTTATCTGCGGCTCGGTTACTTATAATGGCGTAAATATTAATAATGTATTTTCTATACCTGGTGGCGCTTTACCTGCCATTTCAAATTGGGTAGAAGATGGTAATACAACATTACCCAACAATGGCAGGTACGGGCACAGAAATCATACAGCCAATAACGGACTTCCTAATCAATATACTGATGCAAACGGTGCGGTGGATATGCAGCATGGATGTAAATTTAAATCTACTGATGAGCCGGGTGTTACTTCGGCGCTGGCTAACAGTGGAGATGTATATGTTTTTGATTTCAGGTTTTTTGGCGATATAAGAAAAGACGGACAAATGATACAAAGAAAATTCTGGTCGGTGAGGGAAACAATTACTATTCCATAATTTTTTATCAGCAATAAAAATTAATTTATAAAATAAAAAAAATATGCCTGATAAAGAAGCGATAGAAAAAGTACCACCCTCAACAGTTAATCAAAATAATTTTTTTGGTAACAGTTTATCAAACAATTTTTTTGGCCCATTGCTAAATCCTGCTCAGTTAGCCGGGCAGCAACCTGCATTGCCTGTTTTTTCAACAGATAATTTTGTAAATGGTAATTTACCCAATTTTGATGCACAGTATCAGGTGAATGGCCCTGTACCAAAAACAGGTACTTTGTTTATTACACATAAAATATTTTTAAATTTTCCTGCTAATATGACGCAGGCAGAGCGTACCACTTTTGAAACTGATTTTAAAAAAAGTATTAATGATGTATGGAGCAATAAGCATTTACTCACTTTAAATAATCCCGGATTTTCTTCTTACCAATGTAAAGTAGATGTTACTGCATTAGTGGTTACAGATAAAAAAGATGCACATACAGTAACTGATGTTATTAAGCCTGCCGAAAAAGAAAAAAGATTTCGTCCAAGGGTTAGTGGTATAAATAAAGAAGCCGATTCGGAAACAACACATACTGGTAAATTAGATTTCAGGGATCCTTCTGAAGGAACGGAGCAAACTATTTTTAAACCCGTTTTACTGCAGGATGTTGGGCCTTTTGGTTTTGACAGCGCTAAATTAAACAACGATTGTAACGAAGATATCCAAACTATAAAAGATTTTATAAATACCATTCCTAAAAAGCCCGACCCTAACGACCCGGTTTTTAGTCTGCATTATGTGGGCCATGCCAGTTCCGAAGGAAATGAAGGGTACAACAGAAAATTAAGTCAAAAAAGAATAGATGCCGTAGATAAAGAGTTGGTTAATTTAAGTGGATTGAGTTTCACAATTGGTGATGCTGCTGGCGAAGATTTTGCAACTGCTGATGAAAAATCACGTAAGGTAACAGTAGGTGTGTTTACCAACGATCCGGAAAAAACCAAACAAAATACAGCGGCACACGAATTTGGCCACATGATTGGTTTGGGAGATGAGTACGAAGAGCCGAGGCCGGGTGCCGACATTCCGGATGCAAGAAAAAAATATTTAGGCGATAAACCAACGCATTATGATGCCATAGAAATTTTAGTAGATAAAGCTGCAGCAGACGAAACATTAATTCAAAACTCTGGTAATATAATGTCAAGAGGAAATACGGTAACACGTGGACACTATGCATTTTTTGTTGGCGCTATCGAAATAATGACACGTAACGAACTGCCTGCTTTACCTCCAACAGAAAAAATGCATTGGAAAGTAAAATAAACAACCAACAAAATGAGTAACAACCACAGCAATCTTCTTTATTCAATGCAGCTGCTGCAACAGGGTATCCATAACCGCCTTTCAGCTCATTTTAAAAAAGAAGAAAAAGAATTAAATGAAATTTTCTCTTCAGTTAAAATAGAAGAAGACGGTTCGGCGCTTAACGATTTTATTATTAAAAATAAGTTAACCATTGAAGAATACTGTACACTTTTAATTGCATTGGTGCCGCATTTGCAACCTTCTTTTTTCGAAAATATAATTCATGAGTTTTTGCCTCAGGGCGGCGATTTTGCAGAATTTGGTGCCGTAAAGGGTGCTAACCAACGAAGCATATTACCCACTGGCGAAACCGTTTTATTTATTTTAGCAGGCAGCAGTATGCCGCAGCGGTTACAATTTCAGCAGCTTTTTGGCCCCGAGCATTTTTTTTACAAACAAAATATATTATGGCTGGAGCATGTAAAAGAAGGCGAGCCTGTAATGAGCGGCAAATTATTATTAAGTACAGAGTGGGTGGATAAATTTTTATTCAATAAAGAAACGGCACCAAAATTCAGTCCCGGTTTTCCGGCAAAAAAATTAACCTCACAAATGATGTGGGATGATTTAATATTAACGCCACAAACAAAAGATGAAATTGATCATATTAAAATTTGGCTGTCGCATAATCAGGATTTATTAAAAGATAAAAATCTTTCCCGAAAAATAAAACCCGGTTACCGTGCCTTATTTTATGGCCCGCCGGGCACAGGTAAAACATTAACTGTTTCTTTATTGGGCAAAGAATT
>NZ_JANPCM010000268.1:0-2432 GCF_031430955.1 Ferruginibacter sp. | reverse complement strand
AGCTCCAATGGAAAGATACCTTATCACAATTTTATGGTAACTGGATGCATGAGGGGCAGATACTGGATCCTGTTATGAGAGATATAGAAGCGTACCTGGAAAAAAGCCAGCGCAAAGTTTCTGGTGATGTTTTTGTACAACTCAATCCTTATCATTTTCAAATTATTGGTATAGAAAGTGATAACGATTTAATGAGTGCAAAGTTTGGTAAATATGGAGAGATGAACACCGGTTTTACCGGAGAAGATGTAAGAGGGTTTACAAAAATATTTGGTAACCAGGTAAGTATTTATCACAGTGTAAGCGATAGTAATAAAAAAGAAAAATGATAAAAGCAGGCATAATAGGAGCAGCAGGTTATACGGGAGGCGAATTAATTCGTTTATTGATTAATCACCCCAATGTGGAAATTGCTTTTGCTCAAAGCAGCAGCAATGCAGATAATGAGGTTAGTAAAGTACATGGTGATTTGGTTGGAGAAACTGATTTGAAATTTTCTGCTGCTCATCATTTTGATGTGGATGTTATTTTCTTTTGTGCATCGCATGGCGAATCTGCAAAATTTATTGCAGCACATAATATTCCTCCATCCGTTAAAATAATTGATTTAGCCAACGATTTTAGATTAAATCTACAATCGCAAGTCGGCAATCGAAAATTTGTTTACGGTTTGCCGGAGTTGCAAAAAGAAAAAATTAAAACTTCCGATAATATTGCCAACCCCGGTTGTTTTGCCACTGCTATTCAGTTAGGTTTATTGCCTTTAGCAAAAGCAGGTTTATTAAATGAAGTGTATACCACAGGTATTACTGGCAGCACCGGTGCAGGACAAAGTTTAGCAGCCACATCTCATTTTAGCTGGCGGGCAAATAATATACAGGCGTATAAAACATTAACGCACCAACACAACGCAGAGATATTGCAATCTATAAATTCATTTCAATCTGATTTAACTTTAAATGAAGAGGATTTCAATTTTGTTCCCTGGAGAGGAGATTTTACAAGAGGCATTTTTATAAGCTCTCAATTAAAATGTGATTTAAGTTTACCAGAGTTGAATTTATTATTTAATGATTTTTATAAAGATCATCCATTTACAACTGTAACAACAGAACCAGTTTTTTTAAAACAGGCAGTTAATACCAACAAATGTATTATTCAGTTAGAAAAAGTTGGAAACAAATTAGTGGTGCATTCTGTAATTGATAATTTAATAAAAGGTGCCAGCGGTCAAGCTATACAAAATATGAATCTGATGTTTGGATTGGATGAAACAATGGGATTAAAACTAAAAGGAAATTATTTTTAAAGGCCCTTGAAGCCCCTCCCGATTACAATCGCATCGGCGTTAGGTTAAAAAGCCTCATAGAGGCGATATATCAGTAGCAATTAGATAGTTATTGGTTGCAAAGCCCCATCGGGGCGGCATATTGAAGCAAAGGGGTTGCGAAAAAAACATGCCGCCCCAATGGGGCTAAATAGAAATAAAAAATGAAATTATTTCTACTAATATTTCGCCCCAAATGGGACTTTATTTAGTAAAGAGTTTTATTGAAAGCTGAAAAAAATTAACTTGACGCCAATGCGAAAAAATCGGGATAAATTACGGGGACTTAAGAGCATAAGAATTGTTACCGGGTGATAGAATTGAAAGAAATGCTTTATTAATTAACAAAATTAGAATTATTGCAAATAAATTATTCACTTTAAAACTAAGTTCTCCGCCTCGGCGGAGACAGGGGCATGAATTTATTCGACGTATATCCACTTAATGACATCATCATTGATAAAGCACAGGGCAGTTATGTGTGGGATGATAAAGGACAAATTTACTTAGACATGTATGGCGGTCATGCGGTAATCTCTATTGGCCATACACATCCGCATTATGTAAACAGGTTACAGGAGCAATTGCATAAAGTCGGATTTTATTCCAACTCTGTAAAAATTCCTATTCAAAATTTACTGGCGCAAAAATTAGGAGAGGTTTCCGGTAAAGAAGACTATCATTTATTTTTATGCAACTCCGGCGCCGAGGCCAACGAAAATGCATTAAAGCTGGCTTCTTTCTATAATGGCAGAAAAAAAATCGTGGCATTTACAAAAGCATTTCATGGCCGTACTTCTCTCGCAGTTGCGGTTACAGATAATCCCAATATAGTAGCACCGGTAAATCAAACCAATAATGTAGTGTTTCTTCCATTCAATGATGAAGCAGCTTTGCAAAATTACTTTGATGAAAATGGTAATGATGTTTCCTCAGTAATTATCGAAGGCATACAGGGAGTAGGTGGAATAAATGTTGCCACGAATTCTTTTTTACAACAGATAAGAAGTTTGTGCGATGAATACAATGCCGTTTACATTGCCGACTCTGTACAATGCGGTTACGGACGTACTGGTAAATTTTACAGTCAGGATTTTAGTGGTGC
>NZ_JANPCM010000267.1:0-3242 GCF_031430955.1 Ferruginibacter sp. | reverse complement strand
CACAACAACACCGCTACGAAGCATTAAAAAGATTAATAGATTTTAACCCTGGTATGTATGGTATAATTTTTACCCGTACAAAAATTGATGCACAGGAAATTGGTGAACGCCTGGCAAAAGCCGGTTACGAAATTGAAGCATTACACGGCGATTTAACGCAGCAGCAAAGTGATAAAGTGATGGGCCGCTTCCGCACAAAAAGTTTACAATTATTAATTGCAACCGATGTTGCTGCAAGAGGTATAGATGTTGAAGGCGTAACACATGTTATCAATTTTGAATTACCTGATGATATGGAAGTATACACCCACAGAAGCGGACGTACAGGAAGGGCTGGTAAAACCGGTATTTGTCTTTCTATATGTCATAGCAGGGAAACTTTTAAAATAAAGTCATTGGAAAGAATGATCAATGCACAGTTTCATAAAGTTGATGTACCAAGTGGTAAAGATGTGTGCCGCAAACAATTTTTCCATTTTATGGATACTTTAATGCAGGCCGATGTTAGCCATGGCGATTACGAAACTTATATGCCCGACCTGATGGAAAAATTTGCTGATGTAACTAAAGAGGAGGTACTGCAACGTGTAGCCGCTTTAGAATTCAGCCACTTTTTAAAGTATTACGAAAATGCCGAAGACCTTAACCGCAATGATATTCGTGGTGAAAGAAGGCAGCCTGCAACAGGTGGCGATGCCAGAGACGGCAGCAGAAAAGAACGTACTGATTTTAACCGCAGGGATAATGGTTTTACAAGATTATTCATCAACCTTGGTACCAAAGATGGTTTTTATAAAGCCAGTTTTTTACAATTTATTTTAGATGAAAGTAATTTAAAGAAAGAAGTGCTGGGTAAAATTGATATGAGGGATATGAACAGCTGGATAGAAATTGATAAAGCCGAAGCAGGACGCATGATAACCGCTATTGATGGCAAGCGTTATAACAACCGCACCATTCGTATGAATGAAGCTGACGGTGGTTTTAAACGCCCCAACGATGAAGGTACTGGTGTTACAAGAGAAAGAAAGAGGACTTACGCTCCAAAAGAGAGAAGAAGTTTCAGATAAATAATTTTTATTTTTCCCCTTCATTATAATTGAGTTTCAATTGTAATGAAGGGATTTTTTATACCTCATAATATTCCCTGACAAATATTACAACATTCTTTTAAAATAAACTGATGAAGTAATTAATGCCACACAGATATTTAAGTAAAAAACTACACAGTAAAACTTGTAACAAACTTTAACCGGTTAAGTAAGTTAGTCCGTTAGTAACTGGCTCACACAGATCACTCATTTTTTTATCCCGGCATAATTTTTCAAAGCTGTCCCGTACTACTTTATAATCGTTATGTATGGGGCAGGGATGCGAAGCGGAACATTTACTTAAGCCAAGGCCGCATTGCTTAAACACTTCTTTACCATCAATGGCCTCAATAATTTTTATGATGGGCTGATTTTTTTGTTTAGCTGTAATATAAAATCCACCGTTAGGCCCTTTTGCACTGTTGATCACCTCTCCTTTTACCAATGACTGCAACATTTTACCAACAGTGTGTTCACTGGCATCTATAAATTCAGCTATTTCTTTAATGCCGTTTTTTTCGCCGGTATCAAATTTTGATGCAAGATAAATAACCGCTTTTATCGCCGTTTTACAGGTAAGGCTTAGCATAATTACTGATTTAAGAACATTTGTCCTTCTGGTGAAATCATTTCATTACTCCACGGAGGGTTGAATGTGAGTTGCAATGCTACTTCGTTATTTGTAAATGTATTTTGCAATGCTCTTGTTACTGCTGTGGTAATGGATTCTCCCATCGGACAAAATTGTGTGGTAAGCGTCATTGAAACAAATATTTTTGAATTGGTTTCATCAAAATCAATTTGATAAATTAAGCCAAGATCAACCACATTCAAGCCAATTTCTGGATCTGTTACCGTTTGCAAAGCTGCCAGGGCAATAGTACATTTAATATTATTATTGGTAATTATACTCATACTTTGGAAGCTTTATGAAAGAACATTTTTAATACATTCCAATTATATAATAATGCAGTAACTATTAATAATGCTGCGGCAGCCTGCAAAATAATAATTTTGGTAAAATAAATACCCGATATAAATAATGCAAAGCCAAATAAATAAATAAAGCACATCGCAATAAATATTTTACTGCTGAATAAATCTTTAGGGTTGGGTGTTTTGCCCACGCCTGCATGCAGGTGGTAAACTTTATTCCAGATAATAAAAGGAAGTGTCTTAAAAGTCATTCCAAAAATTATTGCAGTTATCCAGCCAAAGAAAATAACAAAGCCATAGAGTAAAACCATTTTTGTATTTACTGTACCCAACAACAGGCTTGCAATAATAATAATTAAAAAAATAAGGGGTATTAATAACATCATTACCGAGGTTAATGTTATTTTCATTTGCTCATCTACTTTTTTACGGATGCGTTGTTTGTAACAACTGTAACAATAATATCCAAAAAGTAATAATACCAGCAACATTGCCGTTACTGGTATAAAATAAAAAGCAGTAGTATTTAAAAACAGAAAGCTAAGTATAAAGCTCAATAAACTGCCGTTCATCAATCCATATATTACCCAAAGCAATTTAGTATTATTATATTTAGAAATTAAAAACATCGGTATTAACCTGGAACCAACTCCCATTACCAATAACAAAAACCACCCAATTATTCCTATATGTGCATGCAGTGAAAGATAATGCAGCGAATCTTTTGGTAAAATAATTGCAGTAAAATTATATAATAATAAAAGCCCCAGCAAAGTGGTAAGCAGTAACCACAAAGAAGCCGTAAAAATAAAAACAGCGTGAACATTTTCTTTTTTACTTTTTACCATGCTTACTGCAAGGTTTAATAAATAAGTAATTACCGCTGCATTTATTAAAATACCACCTGACTGTGCCGGCCAGCCCAAATTAAAAAAATAAAATCCGTAAATAAGCAAAGGGATACCAATTGCCCCAAATACAAATGAAATATATGCAAGAACGTTACTGTATAATTTTCCTTCAATTAATACTGGTACCAGCTGGTGACTGGCACCCAGGATCATCATGGTGCCCCACCCCAATGCCATACAGTGCGTAATTGCAAGTGTATTTGGATGAAAATAATGTTTTGTAAATGCGCTGGCAGAAAAAAATAATAATATGGTTGCGAACAAAAATGATATTGCTGCATAAGCATAAAATGGCAGCACAACT
>NZ_JANPCM010000266.1:0-7960 GCF_031430955.1 Ferruginibacter sp. | reverse complement strand
GTGGTAACTTGATCTTACTAAAGGGCCGCTTTCTAAATAATCAAAACCTAAATTATAACCAATTTCCCTGTATTATGCAAACTCATCAGGATGTACAAAACGGGCAACAGGTAAATGCTTTTTTGTAGGCTGCAGATATTGACCGATAGTTATTACATCTACATTGCTGGCATACAAATCTTTTAAAGTTTGTATCACTTCTTCTTTCTCCTCTCCCAAACCCAGCATGATTCCGCTTTTGGTACGCATGCCACCTTCTTTTAAAATCTTTAAAGTTTCCATGCTCTGCCAGTATTTTGCCTGAATGCGAACCTGCTTTGTTAAGCGCTCGGTAGTTTCAATATTATGGCTCACCACTTCTGGTGCTGCATCAATAATGCGTTGTATATTTTCTTTTTCAGCTTTAAAATCAGGAATTAATGTTTCTAATGTAGTATCGGGATTTAAAGCTTTAATAGCTTTGATAGTGTTGTACCAAATAATACTGCCACCATCTTTCAATTCATCCCTGTCAACCGAAGTAACTACCGCATGTTTTACTTTCATTAGGTTAATAGCTTCGGCAACACGTTGCGGTTCGTCCCAGTCCACTTCTAAAGGACGGCCTGTGGCAACATTACAAAAGCCACAACTTCTTGTACAAATATTTCCAAGAATCATAAATGTGGCCGTGCCAGCGCCCCAGCATTCACCCATATTCGGGCAGTTGCCACTTTCGCAAATGGTGTGTAACTTATGCGTATCAACTAAATTGCGAACGTGTTTATATTCTTCTCCAATAGGTAATTTAACCCTGAGCCAGTTGGGCTTTTTGGGTTTTTGTTCTACTGTTCCGTCTATTACCGGTAATTCTATCATTCAATTGTAGATTTTCGATTTCAGATTTTAGATCTATAAAAAACACTTTCCTCTAAAATACTGGTGAATTATTAATGAATGCAAAGGTAAGAAGTAAAGTTTTATAAAGTTATTTTCATAGCACCGGGTTGGCAACCTTATTAGATTTTTTCAGATAAAATACTTAAAAAAGATTGAAAAGCCTTTCAAGGCATCTATAAAAAATATTTCCCTTCGGGAGAAGAAATAAGCATTTTTATTTTAAATCTTCGCCACCAAAAGATAAGGGCAATAAATAACTGGCTTTTTTAATGATATAAATTTTCCCTTCCAGTCCGCTTAAAATTAAACGAATGGGTTGCTTCACCCTTTCTTCGTACTCTAATAAACTTTGCCTGCAAATACCGCAGGGAGAAATGGGATGATTGCTTTTGCCATTTTTGTTATCGTAACTTATAGCAATAGTATCAATCGCTGCATTGGGAAATAATGAACCGGTTGCAGAAAGCAACACTCTTTCGGCACAAATGCCCACAGGGTAAGAAGCGTTTTCCTGGTTGGTACCTGTTACAGTTTTTCCATTTTTTAATTGGGCAATAGCACCCACATTAAAATTAGAATAAGGTGCGTATGCGTTTGCAGTAATTTTTCTTGCTTCGCTTACCAATGTTGCATCTGCTGGTTGTAATTCATCAATAGAATTATATACTTCAAATGAAAAATTATATTTTTCTTCGTTCATTAATTTTATTTTTTATGGCAGATAAAAAATCCTCACTGCATTGCTGCAAGTAAGGACTTTGATAATTAAATGTACGTTTTATTTTAAATACTGCCAATTCAACATTACTTTATCCAGCGGAAAAGACGTTTCCATCTTGGCCCACCTTCCCAGCTAAACCAAATAAGCGATGCTTTACCTACCACATGATCTTCGGGTACAAAACCCCAAAAGCGACTGTCCTGACTTTTATTTCTGTTGTCACCCATCATCCAGTAATAATCCATTTTAAAAGTATAACTGTCTGACGGTTTACCATTCAGTAATATTTTACCATTTTGTTCTTCCCATTTATTATTTTCATAAACCTGGATCACTCTTCTGTATAAAAGAATATTTGAGGAATCAAGTTTTATTGTTGCCCCTTTTTTTGGTATCCATAAACCTCCGGTTGCAAAGTTTTCTGAGTTCCAGTTAAATGTAGCACCGGTATAACAAAAAGGATAAGTTTGAGGAGCAGGCATTGGTCTTCTTTCAGCAGATAAAACACCGTCAATTGTTTTTACAATCGCTAATTCATTTTTGCTTAAGTTAACAACATAGCTATCTCCACCAATGGGTGTAAAATCAACCTGGCCACCTTCTGATTCTGAATTATTATTAACATGAACTCCCTTCTCTGTTAAGATATCTTCATCAAATGCCGCATTGGGTTTTGTTTTTACATCGTAGAAAAAAGTGGGGTTTAAAAATTCTGATGGTTTACTGTTGATATACACTTCTCCATTAATTACTTTTAATGTATCTCCAGCAATTGCTACACACCTTTTTACATAATTTTCTCTTTTATCAACTGGTCTTGTAGTTATCGAATATTTTTCCCAAACAGCATCTCTGCCTCCTTCTTCAGTTATTAAATCATAATAAGGTTTTTTAGAATCCCACTCCTTTGTTAATGTATCGCCACCGGGGAAATTAAAAACCACCACATCATTTCTTTTTACAGGCGAAGCAAACCATCTTGTATATGGTATATGAATCCACTCCAAATAAGACTTTGAATTTACAAATGGAATTGTGTGATGCACAAAGGGCATTGCAATGGGTGTGTTGGGAATTCGTGGGCCGTACGCCGATTTACTTACAAACAAATAATCGTTTACCAATAAAGTTTTTTCGAGAGAACTGGTAGGAATTACATAGGCTTCAAAAACAAAAGTGCGTATAAGTGTAGCTGCTACAATTGCAAAAGCTGCAGCATCAATCCATTCTCTTGCTCCAGATTTTTTATAATTTTTTACTACCGGTATGCCTGCGTATTTTTCGTTTTTAGAAAACCCTAAATAAGGCAGATAACCAAATGGTAAAAAAACTGCGGCGGCATGGTGCCAAAAACCAAAACGGCCAAAATGCTCTACAAATTTTATTAGTATCCAAATGGTAATGAACTGTCCTGCGATAGGTATAAGTTGTAAAAAGAACCAGTATTTTGGTAACTCCATTTTTTCTACCATGCACCAGGTGTTATAAAAAGGTACAAATGCTTTCCAGCCTTCGATGCCGGCTTTTTTAAACATGCCGTATAAACCAATATGCCAGCCAATTGTTGCTAAAATAAAAATAGTAAAACCAATACTCATATTTAAAATTTTAATAGCGCCAAAAATACCATAATAATCGGTATTATCTAAAACCGTTTGTAATTTGTTGGGGATTCTTTAACTATTATAGAATGGGCTATTTGTAATTACTAATTTATTGAATAAATATCTAATTTACAGGCTGCTTTTTTATTCTCTATTCACCATTCACTTTTTTGGCAGCACATAATTCTCAATATCTTCCAAAGCAATAGTTTTAGCCGATAAAATTATCAGGCGCTCCACCACATTTCTTAATTCACGTATGTTACCCGTCCAGTCGTATTGCTGCAATGCATCCATTGCTTTTTGATCAATAACTTTTTTTGGCTGCCCGTATTCTGCAGCAATCACATCTAAAAAATAATCTACCAGCAAAGGCACATCTTCTCTTCTTTCATTTAGCGATGGTACGTGAATGATAATTACACCCAGGCGATGATACAGATCGAGACGGAAATTTTTATCTTCCACTTCTTTTAAAAGATCTTTATTGGTGGCAGTTATAACCCTTACATCTACATTAATATCTTTCTCTGCTCCCACTCTTGTAATTTTTCCTTCCTGCAAAGCCCTCAATACTTTTGCCTGTGCAGTTAAACTCATATCGCCTATCTCATCTAAAAATAAAGTACCGCCGTTGGCAGTTTCAAATTTACCAATGCGCTGTTTTACTGCAGAAGTAAAAGAACCTTTTTCATGCCCGAACAATTCACTCTCAATCAATTCAGATGGAATGGCAGCACAATTTACTTCCACCATGGGGCCGGTATTGCGGTTGCTTTTTTCATGTATCCATCTTGCCACTAATTCTTTACCGACACCATTTTCGCCAGTTATTAAAATTCTTGCGTCAGTTGGTGCAACTTTTTCTATAGTATCCCTTATTTTTTTTATTGGCCCACTCTCCCCAATCATTTCCTGCACTTTGCTCACCTTGCGTTTAAGCACTTTAGTTTCGGTAACCAAAATTTGCTTATCCAATGCATTGCGAAGTGTAATTAATAAACGGTTTAAATCTGGCGGTTTACTAATGTAATCGAATGCGCCTTTTTTTACGGCTTCCACTGCGGTATCAATATTGCCATGACCACTGATCATAATTACCGGCACATCGCCATTGATCTCTTTTGCTTTTTCTAAAAATTCAATCCCATCCAGCTTGGGCATTTTAATATCGCATAAAACAATATCGTAAGCTTTTTCGCTAAACCTTTTTAAACCTTCTTCACCATCGCTGGCTTCGTCAATTTTATAACCTTCGTAACTCAGGATTTCAGTTAATGTTTTTCTTATCGCCTTTTCATCATCAATAATTAAAATAGTTGCCATACGCTTTAACAAATTTTTTGTGTGGAGTTGATACGGATATGCATCTCTGCCCGTTAACAACAAAATTAGCAAATTATGCCCTTTAAACCAGCGACAATTTTTTGTGTGCTTATTTGCTGTGCATGCAACAATGCAGCAACTGCACCCGTAATCAAAACAAAAACCAACGACTCAACTTTAAAAATTGCAACTGATAAAAATCCTTACCACAGCATAAATGCCATTCCTTTACCCGAAGGTTACGAACGTGTAAAAACCAACAGCCATTCTTTTGCAGCATGGCTGGAGAAAGTACCACTAAAAGAAAACAAAACGGTTTATCTTTTTAATGGTGCCGAAAAAATAAATCAACAGGCGCAATTTGCAGTGCTGGATATTTCTGTTAGTAATAAAAATTTGCAGCAATGTGCCGATGCAGTAATGCGGATGAGGGCCGAATATCTTTTTGCAGAAAAAAGATATGATGAAATTATTTTTACTGATAACGAAAAGGGAAATTATTCTTTTACTTTTCCATACACAAAAGAAAATTTTGCAAAATTTATGGAGAGGGTTTTTGGCATGTGTGGTTCTGCATCATTATCTAAACAATTAAAAAAGGGTATTGATTTTTCAGCAATAGAAGCTGGTGATGTGTTAATTCGTGGCGGTTTTCCGGGCCATGCAGTAATGGTAATGAATATTGCCGAAAACAAAGCTGGTAAAAAAATATTTATGCTGGCGCAGAGTTATATGCCTGCACAGGATATTCATGTATTGATAAATCCATCAGATGAAAACTTATCGCCTTGGTATGAAATAAAAGATGGTGATAAAATAATAACTCCGGAATATATTTTTTATAAAAATGAATTGAAGAAGTGGTAGAAAATATTAGTCAGGCTGAGCTTGTCGAAGCCGATATCTTCTTTAAATCCCCTTTCGACGGGCTCAAGCTGACAGTCTAATATTTTGAAAGTAAGCGTCTTGAATAATGTGTCATTAGCAGCCTATCTAAGGCAGTTTAATCAATTGCATCTCTTTTGTATTCACCATTTACCATTCGTAAAATTTTTAATGGGTTATTATTTTTTAATGCATCGGGTAATAAATGCTGTGGAAAATTTTGATACGCCACCGGCCTTACAAAACGCAGTATGGCTGCACTGCCTACCGATGTTGATCTTGAATCGGTAGTTGAAGGAAAAGGACCACCATGCACCATCGAATCGCATACCTCTACACCTGTAGGAAAACCACCAAAAACAATTCTTCCTGCTTTTTCTTTCATCAAGTCAATTATAGGTTGCAAAGATTTTTCATCATCAGCATTTGCATGAACGGTAGCAGTTAACTGCCCTTCGGCATTTTGCAATGCCTCGTAAATTTCTTCTGTATTTTTACACAGCACTATTAAACTTGCAGGGCCAAAAACTTCGTTGGATAAATTTTTATTTGCAATAAAATCATTTTGAGCAACAGTAAAAATGCATGGCACTGCTTCTGTTTTATGTACATCAGCAACTGCATCGCTTTGTGCAGATAAAGTTGCCAAAGTTTTTAATTTATCTACACCGGCATTATAATTAGCACAAATATTTTTACTAAGCATTGTTGCCGGAGCAATACTTTTTATAACTGCTGATAAAGTATTTAAAAATGTTTTTGCATTTTCATCATCTACCATAAAAACCAAACCCGGGTTGGTACAAAACTGCCCAACTCCCATGGTTACAGATGCTGCAAAAGCATTTGCAATACCTGCACCATTTGCAGCAACAGCTCCGGGCATTAATATAACAGGATTAACAGCACTCATTTCTGCATAAACAGGAATGGGTTCTGCCCTGTTTACTGCTGCATTAAAAATAGCCATACCACCCTTTCTGGAACCTGTAAAACCTATTGCTTTTACCGCAGGGTTTGTAACTAATTTAATGGCTGTTTCCTCATTACTAAAAACCATGGAGTAAATACCATCGGGCATATTTGTTTTTTTTGCTGCGCTGATGATTGCCTGGCTCACCATTTCGTCTGTACCGGGGTGTGATGGATGTGCTTTTACAATTACAGGGCAACCGGCAGCTAATGCACTGGCGGTATCGCCGCCTGCTGCAGAGTATGCAAAAGGAAAATTGCTGGCACCAAAAACCATTACTGGCCCCAATGGAATTAGCATGTGCCTTAAATCTGGTTTAGGTAAAGGCTGCCTGTCGGGTATGGCGGTATCAATTCGTGCATCTACCCAAGATCCTTCTCTTAATAATTTTGCAAATAATTTTAATTGGCCTGTAGTTCGGCCACGTTCGCCTGTTAGTCTTGCTGGAGGCAAACCGCTTTCTGCAGCGGCACGGTTTATCAAATCGTCACCCAGTGCTGTAATTTCATCTGCAATAGTTTCTAAAAAAACAGCTTTTTCTTCTGCCGTTTTTTGTTGATAAATTTTAAATGCTTCTGTTGCTTTTACGGCAACGGCTGCAATTTCTTCTTCGGTAATTAAATAAAAAATCCCTGGCAATAACCCGCCATTAAAAGGATTAGTTGCCTGAAATGTTTTGGTACCTTTTGCCGAGGCGGTATTGCCAATAAAATTTTTCCCTGTTATTTCCGCCATAATTGTTTTAATTAGATAGTATAAAAATAGTCCATTTTTTAAAAGGGCTATTTTTTATTAATTATTTTAGTGTCATGTTAAACCTAAAATGTAAAACCTCACAGGTTTATGAAAGCCAGTCTGTATTATGAAAACTGTTATAAACCTGTGAGGTTAATGCGCTGCTTTAAAGTTGACACTAGAATAAATTATTTTACCGCTGTAATCATTTTTACAGCAACATATGCCTTTGCTTTTATGCTGTACACTTCTTTAGTTACATAATAAAACTGAAGGTTTTTATTTTTTAGTGTTGCCAAATTTTTTGCGTAAGCATTCCCGCCAGAAACAAAATCGCTCCAAACCAATTGGGTGGCTTTAGCATCGGCGAGTACGGTTATGTAAACAAAATCTTTTACTTCTACATTTTGTACCTTTCCTTTCAATACAGCACTTTCTTTAGTATCAGGTCCATTTTCAATGTTGCCACCTCCACGCTGTGCCATTTTCATCATTAAAGAATTCAGGGCTTTGCAATCAGCTTTGGTCATGTCCATACCAATTTCGGCCATTAGCTTTTGCATACCTTCCATATCAGTCATTTCAATATTGCGTTCCTGGGCAAGTGCCATTATATCCGTTAAAGACTTCTGCATCATGCATTGGCCCATTACCATTTGTAATTCTTCCGGCGTTTTTTTATCAATATCAGGTATTTCTGTAAGGCAGGCACAGGTGCTGTCCACAATTTTTTTCTTTAAATCTGTTTGGGCTGTTGCAGCAAAACAACTTAAAATAACAAAAACCACACTTACTATTTTTTTCATCTTAATTTTTTTGCAAACCTAAATCAATTTG
>NZ_JANPCM010000265.1:0-6784 GCF_031430955.1 Ferruginibacter sp. | reverse complement strand
TTTCATTACTATAAGGCCATTTTACTTTACATGTTTGGATTAATTTCATTTTTCATTAAACATTCTTTAATTTTAAAAAAATACTGAAATATTTAGACAGTATATATTTTTAACTACAAAATTATAATGCACTGCTTAAATATTTCAGGCACTAATTTATTATGCTTCCTGCATAGCCACTACTTCAGAAGTTATTTCAGTTAACTTTTCATCCGCAGCTTTTTCCTCGGCTAAGTTTTGGTGCAAAAGATCTGCAACATCATGCATGCCGAGTATTTGTGCGTAAGCCGTTAAAGTACCATAAGTGGCAATTTCGTAATGCTCTACTTTTTGTGCTGCAGCAATAATACCTGCGTCACGCATTACACCTTCTTCACATTCGGCCATAATTTCTTCTGCTTCTTTAATTAACCCCGCCATAGCTTCGCATTTTTTTGCTACGGCTTTTAAGTTAGCAGCTGCAAAAGCTTCTTCTACTCTTTTAACCTGCTCTTCTGTTTCTGCAAGGTGGTTAGTTAAACCCTCTTTCAACTCTTCAGCTGTTGCATTTTTAATCATTTTCGGAATTGCTTTTACCAATGCTTTTTCTGCCCAGTAAATATCCTTTAAACCATCTTCAAAAAATTTAAGCAATTGATCATGATCATTTTTTATTGTTTGCATTTTTGTGCTGTTCCCATTGCTTTTAGCAGGAGAATTAGTTTTTTCTGTACTTTTCATGTGAGTATTTTTTTAATTAAAATAAATTTATTTACAAAAAATATTGAACAATATAGATGCCAATTATTTTTGGCTTTATATAAAAATTTCTTGTGTACATTTCTCTACAAGTTTAAAACTTATTGGGTAAGCGGTTACTCCTGTAATCCCACAATGTTAAATGCTTACTAACGGCACATTTTTAGCTGGTTTAAAAGATAATTATTTTTAAAAAATTATAGATTATTTTTGAAAGCTCATAAAGCACTAAAATTTAAATGGTAAGCCCCGGTAATAGATCTACCTCAAAAGAAAAATTCTCCTTTCTGTCCGGCGGCGGCGAAATGGGGGCGCTTATCCGTGAAAAAGACTGGAGTAAAACCCCTGTAGGTAATCCTGAAACATGGCCACAAAGCTTACGCACTGCTTTAAGTATCATCCTTCATTCAAAGTTTCCCATGTTTTTGTTTTGGGGGCCCGACTTGGTTTGCTTTTATAATGATGCTTACAGGCCCAGCCTGGGAAACAATGGAAAGCATCCATATTTATTAGGAGAGCGGGCAGAGGAGCACTGGCAGGAGATATGGCATATTATAAAGCCGCTGATTGACCAGGTGTTGGGCGGCGGTGAAGCTACCTGGAGTGAAGATCAATTAATACCCATTTACCGCAATGGTAAAATTGAAGATGTTTACTGGACCTTCAGTTACAGTGCAGTTAATGATGAATCAGAAAAACCTGCAGGGGTTTTTATTACCTGCAGCGAAACCACTGATAAAATAAATGCATTTAAAATTTTAAGCGAAAATAACGACAGGTATTTTAATGACATTCTTCAGTCGCCGATTGCAATGTGTTTTTTAAGAGGTGAAGATTTTGTAGTGGAAATTATTAACAAATTTATGCTGGAACTTTTAGGAAAAGATGCAGGCGAAATAATGAACAAACCGCTTTTTGAAGGGATGGCAGAAGCCAGTGGCCAGGGTTTTGAAGAATTACTTTATAATGTTTACAACACCGGACAAAAGTATGTAGCAAATGAACGTGCAGTAAATTTACCCCGTAATGGTAAAATAGAAACCATTTTTGTAGATTTTACTTACCAGCCTTTAAGAAAACCGGATGGAACAATTTCTGGTATTGTGGCAACAGCAACTGATGTAACACTTCAGATTACAGCAAGAAAAAAATTAGAAGAAAGCAAACAAAGGTTTCAGGCCGCAGTGGGTGCTGTTGAAGGAATTATATGGACAAATAATGCTGATGGGCAAATGGAAGGGGAGCAACCCGGATGGGCTGCTCTTACCGGCCAAAGTTTTGATGAATACCAGGGGTATGGCTGGTCAAAAGCTATACATCCTGAAGATGCCCAACCTACAATAGATGCATGGAATGATGCCGTACTGCATAAAAAACATTTTGTTTTTGAACACCGTGTAAAATTAAAAAATAATACATGGGGTATGTTTTCTGTAAAGGCTATTCCGGTATTAAATTCGGATGGCGCAATTGTAGAATGGGTAGGGGTACATACAGATATTACTGAACAAAAGCATGCTGAAAAAGAACTTGTAGGAGCACTGCTGCAGTTAGAAAAAAGTGAAGAGAAATTCCGAACGCTTGCAGAGAACATGTCGCAGTTTGCATGGATGGCTGATGATAAGGGATGGATATACTGGTATAATAAACAATGGTACGATTATACGGGAACAACTTTTGAAGAGATGCAGGGTTGGGGATGGCAAAAAGTTCATCACCCGGATCATGTGGAAAGAGTAGTAAAAAAAATTCAACATTCGTTTGATACAGGAGAATACTGGGAAGATACTTTTCCGCTTAAAAGTAAAACCGGAGAGTATAATTGGTTTTTATCCCGTGCATCTGCAATAAGGGGTGCGGACGGTAAAATATCGCACTGGTTTGGCACAAACACCAACATAACAGATCAAAAAAATATTGAGGAAAATCTTGCTTACCGTACCGCTTTGCTGGAAGCTTATCAACATGCAAGTTTTGATGGTATATTATTAGTAGATGGAAAAGGAAAAATTATATCTCATAATAACCGTTTTACAGAAGCATGGGATATGCCAAAAGAAATTATTGAAGCAAACGATGATGTAGCTGCTTTAGATTTTGCGAAGAACCAGTCAGTATCCCCTGAAAAATTTATGGATAGGGTGAACTATCTTTATAACCACCCCGAAGAAACAAGCATTGATGAACTTGAATTAAAAAACGGAAAAATATTGGAGCGTTTTGGCTACCCTGTAAAAGGATCAGATGGAACATTTTATGCCTGGGCGTGGATTTTCAGAGATATAACGGAGAAAAAAAATTATGAAAATTCCCTGCTGGAAAGTGAACAGCGTTTTAAAAATGTAGCCAACAGTGCACCTGTATTTATTTGGATGGCTGGTACCGATAAACTGCGATATTTTTTTAACACTGCCTGGTTAAAATTTACAGGCCGCACTTTAGAGCAGGAAAAGGGTAATGGTTGGGCTGCCGGAATTCATCCTGACGATTTTAAAAACTACCTGAATAAATACCACACTGCTTTTGAAAAAAAAGAAGAATTTTATACTGAGTATCGCCTTAAAAGATATGATGGAGAGTACCGGTGGGTGTCTGCTAAAGGAGTTCCCCGTTTTACATCAGAAGAAACTTTTGATGGTTTTACAGGTGCATGCATGGACATTCACGAACGTGTTATTTATCAGAAAAAATTAAAAGAAGATGAAGAGAGGCTTAATATAATAATTAATGCAAGTGAATTAGGCACCTGGGAGTTAAATGTAAAAACCAAAGAAATAATTTATTCTGACAGGTATCTTGAAATTTTAGGTTATAAAAACAGGATCGAATTAAATCATCATGAATTAATAAAACATCTTCATCCTGATGACTTTGGTATCAGGGAAAGGGCATTCAAAAAAGCGCTTTCTACAGGAATTTTACAATACGAAGCCAGGCTAATCTGGAACGATAAAAGTATACACTGGATGGAAGGAAAAGGTAAAGTTTTTTACGATGAAAATAATCAACCGGAGAAGTTAATTGGTACCACCAGGGATATTACTGAAGAAAAAAATTACCAGCAGCAATTACTGGCAAGGGAACAAAAATTCAGGTTGCTGGCTGACTCTATGCCTGAATTTGTATGGACAGGGGATACCGAAGGCAATTTAAATTACTTCAATCAATCGGTGTATGATTACACCGGGCTTACAGCCGAAGAAATTAATAAAGAAGGATGGCTGCAAATAGTGCACCCCGATGACAGGGATGAAAATATAAGGTTATGGCTGCATGCTATTACCACAGGAAAAGATTTTTTATTTGAACACCGCTTTAAACGTTACGATGGAGAATACCGTTGGCAGTTAAGCCGTGCCACACCGCAAAAAGATGCTGCAGGAAATATTCAAATGTGGGTAGGCACCAGTACCGATATACAGGATATGAAAGAAATGGATGCACAAAAAGATCTTTTTATAAGCATGGCCAGTCATGAACTTAAAACGCCGGTTACTTCTATTAAAGGATATGTGCAGATATTACAAAGTATGCACGCCAACAGCGAAGATGATTTCTTAAAAAAATCGTTGAGCATTATTGACAAGCAAATTGTAAACCTTACCGATTTAATTGCCGACATGCTGGACCTTTCTAAAATAAAAACGGGCAGTCTTTCTTTAAACAAAGAAAATTTTAAAATTAATGAACTTGTTGTAGAAATTGCTGAGGAGATAAGGCATATTAATCCTAATGCTACAGTTATTTTTTCGCATGAAGATGAGGCTGTTGTTTTTGCCGACAGAAGCCGCATTGGGCAGGTATTAATAAACTTTCTTTCTAATGCAGTAAAGTATTCTCCCGGTACAGGCACTATAAAAATAAAAAGTGCGGTTGAAAAAGATGTTGTAATAATTTCTGTTGAAGATTCGGGAATTGGTATAAGCAAAACTGACCAGAAAAAAATATTTGAACGCTTTTACAGAGTGGAAGGAAAAAATGAAAAAACTTTTCCGGGTTTTGGCATAGGTTTATTTATTGCTTCGGAAATTATACGCAATCACGGTGGAGATATAGGCGTAGTAAGCGAACCCGGCAAAGGTTCTATTTTTTCTTTTTCACTTCCCTGCACAAATAATTTAAATAAAATAAATGTCAGTTAATACTGCTCATATTTTGGTTATTGATGATAACCAGGATATTCTTTTAATGCTGAAAACCATGCTTACCATTAAGGGATACCTGGTTTCTGTAAAAGATAATATTAAAGAGCTGGAATTATCCATAAAAGATTTAAAGCCAGATGTTATTTTAATGGATATGCTTTTATCGGGGGCAGATGGAAGGGAAGTGTGCAAAGAGCTAAGAAAAAATACTGCCTTTGATCACATTCCTATTGTAATGATTTCGGCACACTCCCACGTTCAGGAAGAATGCATTGAAGCCGGTGCCGATTATTTTATAGAAAAACCTTTTGACATGAACAGCCTTATAAAAATTGTTGAAGAGGCATTGAAAAAATAATTTTTACTGCGTTAAAATCCAAAATATTGTTTGGCATTATTATAGCAAATATCTTCAATCACTTTTCCTGTCCACGCTATATCGTTAGGTAACTCGCCATTTTCAATTTCTTCGCCAAACATATTGCAGAGTAAGCGGCGAAAATATTCGTGGCGTGGAAAAGACAGAAAACTTCTGCTGTCGGTTAACATACCTACAAATTTACTGAGCAAGCCCATGTTGCTTAAAGCATTCATTTGTTTGGTCATACCATCTTTCTGATCTAAAAACCACCAGCTGCTGCCATATTGCACTTTGCCTGCAACGCTGCCATCATTATAATTGCCTGCCATTGTTGCCATCAATTCATTGTCGGAAGGGTTTAAGTTATACAAAATGGTTTTAGCAAGCTGGTTAGTGCTATCCAAAGTATTTAAAAATTTAGCTAAGGCTTTTGATTGAGAAAAATCGCCAATACTATCCCAACCTGTATCGGGGCCAAGCTGCGATAACATTCTTGCATTGTTATTACGCAATGCGCCTAAATGAAATTGCTGCACCCATCCTTTTTCGTGATCCCATTTTGCAAACTCAATAAGCATGGCTGATTTTATTTTATGATTTTCGGTAAGGCTTAAGGTAGATCCTTTTCTTACTTTATCAAAGATGGTATCAATTTCAGCATCGGTAAAATCTTCTGCATAAATTTGCTCTAAGCCATGGTCGGAAACGGAAGCACCGTTGGCTGCAAAATAATCGTGGCGATTTTTTAATGCCGTTAAATAATCACCATAACTGCTTACGGCAATATTACTTGCAGCTTCTACTTTAAGCACATAAGCATTAAATGTTGCAGCATCATCTACATTCATGGCTTTATCGGGCCGGAAAGCCGGCAATACTTTTACAGCACAATTATCAGCAGCAATTTTTTTATGATATTCTAATGTATCGGTAGGGTCGTCGGTGGTACATAAAGTTTTTACATTCATTTTTGCAAGCAATCCTCTTACACTGTATTCTTTTGTTTGCAGTAAAGCCGTTGCTTCGTCATAAATTTCTTTGGCCGTATCAGCATTTAAAATTTTATCAATGTTAAAGTAACGCTGCAGTTCTAAATGCGTCCAGTGATATAATGGATTGCGAAGTGTATAAGGAACTGTTGCAGCCCACTGCTGAAATTTTTCGAAATCACCTGCAGTACCGGTACAATATTTTTCGTTGATGCCATTGGTACGCATTGCCCGCCATTTGTAATGATCGCCATACAACCACACCTGCGTAAGGTTTTTAAAGTTTATATTATTTGCAATTTGATCGGGTGGTAAATGATTGTGATAATCAATGATGGGCATTTTTTTTGCAAACTCATGGTATAAAGTTTGCGCTGTTTTGCTTTGCAGTAAAAAATTTTCGTCTAAGAATTTTTTCATTCTATTAAATTTTGCTTTTGAATCTTCTGTATCAAAAATATAAACTAAGCATTTTATATTATTAAATAATTACGCAATCGTTACCAGTAAAAATATTCGGTAAATTTTTATTTGTAACTCAACCCTTCATT
>NZ_JANPCM010000264.1:0-13439 GCF_031430955.1 Ferruginibacter sp. | reverse complement strand
CCGCCTTCGACAAGCTCAGGCTGACAACACAAAAATCAAACAGCTAATGAACAAAATCTACGATAAACTCACCACACTCGATTTCGCCATCATTGCCATTTATTTAATGGCGTTGCTGGTAATTGGATACATCGCCAGTTTTAGAAATAAAAATAAAGATGAAACGCTTTTCATGGCAGGCAATTCGCTCAACTGGTACAATATCGGTTTCAACATGTGGGGTACAAATGTAGGGCCATCATCTTTATTAGCTTTTGCAAGTATTGGTTATACTGCTGGTATAGTGGGTGGCAATTTTGAGTGGTACGCTTTTATCTTTTTATTGTTACTGGCAATGGTGTTTGCACCAAGGTATATAGCCAGTAAGGTAAGCACCATGCCGGAATACATGGGCAAACGCTATGGAAAAAGTACGCAGGATATCTTAGCAGGCTACGCACTTATAAAAATATTGATCAGCTGGCTTTCGCTGGGTTTATTCAGTGGCGGTATTTTAGTTCGGCAAATTTTAGGCATTCCCATGTGGCAATCTACTATTGTATTGGTTGCTTTTTCCGGATTGTTCACTTTTATGGGTGGGTTAAAAGCTATCGCAAAAGTTAATGTTTTTCAAATGATATTGTTGATCGTAGTATCACTTACTTTAACTTTTTTGGGCTTAAGGGAAATTGGCGGCGTGGCCGGCTTGGCTGCTAAAACACCTGCACATTTTTGGAACCTCACCCGCCCGGCGTCTGACGCTGGTTATCCATGGCATGCAATATTATTAGGGTATCCGGTGTCGGCAGTAGCCTTTTTTTGCACCGATCAAAGCATGGTGCAAAGTGTATTGGGCGCAAAAAATTTAAAGCAGGGCCAGTTGGGTATTAATTTTATTGGTTGGCTTAAAGTGCTTGCACTGCCCATGTTTATTTTGCCCGGTATCATCTGTTATGTCTTATATCCAAACCTCGGCGATGATAAATTGGCTTACATGACCATGGTGACCAACTTATTTCCTGCAGGCTTAAACGGGTTGGTAATTTGTGTGTTGATCGCTGTGTTGGTTGCAACAATTGGTTCATCTTTAAATGCATTAAGCACCGTGTTTACAAAAGATATTTATGTAAACAATATTAATAAAAACGCCTCGGTAAAACAGCAAATTAATGTTGGCCGTATGGTGGTACTTGCTGGTTGTGTACTGGCTGTATTAATGGCCATTGCATTAGATAATATACAAGGAAAAACATTGTTCGATATCTTTCAATCCATATTGGGATATTTAGCGCCGCCGCTTGCAGTAACATTTTTATTAAGTGTGTTTTGGAAACGCACCACTAAGCTGGCCGTTAATGTAATTTTATCTGCAGGTTCTGCCATAAGTCTTTTTGTGGGCATGTTAAACTTATGGATTTTACCACCCAATACTAAAACAGGCGACAACACCTGGTGGCCGCATTATTTTTTAGTGTCTTTTTATTTGTTTGTATTATTATTTGTATCGGCCATTATAATTTCTTTGGTGGATAAAAATAAAGTGAAAGCAAGTATTGAAGAAAATGAATTGCCAAAAACCAGCAGGCAGGTAAAAATATTATTCGCTTTATTAGGATTGGTAATACTTACTTTATACATCATCTTTAACGGACATTAATTTATGAATACAAATTTTTTGGGGGCAAGCTTTAGTACTGCTATGGGACGACATTGGCGACGCTCCATTCAACATTTTTTTCTTTGTTCATCTTTTTCCAAAACGAAGAAAATATTATTATGCTGTGCTTCCGTGTTTCTGTGGCAATCTGCCTCCGCACAAAAAGCAACATGGATCTGGTATCCCGGCGATTTCGAAATAAACCTCGCCAACAAAATGCAAAACCGCCGCACGGATAGAAATACTTTTTTTCCTCCCTTCTGGAAAATGGATGCTCATTATGTACTCATGGATTTTCATAAAGTATTTGACTTAGCAGCTCCAGAAGAAATTACCGTGTATGCAGAAGGTGAATTCAATTTAAAATTAGATGGCAATGCTGTTGAAAGCGGCATAAATAAATTAACAGTGCCTTCGGGCAAACATAAAATAAATGTAAAAGTGTGGAACCAGGCAAATGTGCCGGCCATATTTGTTCAGGGCAAAACAATTGCATCCGATGCATCATGGCTGGTAACTTTTGAAGATAAAGAATGGATAGATGAAACGGGCAAAACATCCGACATCTCCGCTACCAAATGGCTCCACGCCGGCAGTTGGAATTTTAATGACCCCACGCAATTGCCATCTGCATTCAAACTGCCCACAAAAAAAATAAATGCCGTTTCCACAACAAAAACTAATAATCAATATTTAGTAGATTTTGGAAAGGAAACTTTTGGCTTTGTAAAACTGCACGGTATAAAAGGCAGTGGAAAAATTTCTTTGTACTATGGCGAATCTAAAGAAGAAGCTTTGTCTGTTGAAGATGCCATGACATTGGACAGGTTAACTTTTAGTAAGGCTGTACAAACAGATTCTGTGATGCTCTTATCCAAAGCATTGCGTTATGTAAACATTGTTTGCGATGGCAGTATCAGCATTGACTCGGCAAGTATGTTGTACGAATATGCCGATGTAAAACAAAGAGGAACTTTCACCTGCTCCGATGAACAGATAAATAAAATTTACGACGTTTCTAAATACACATTGGAATTAAACACCCGTGAATTTTTTATAGATGGTATTAAAAGAGACCGCTGGGTTTGGAGTGGTGATGCCCTGCAAAGTTATTTGATGAACTACTATTCTTACTTCGATAATCCTACAGTCACCAGAACCATTATGGCATTACGTGGTAAAGATCCCGTAACCAGTCATATCAATACGATAATGGATTATACATTTTACTGGTTCATCAGTGTTTATGATTATTATTTATACACAGGCGATAAAAAATTTATCGAACAGTTTTATCCCCGTATGCAAAGCATGATGGACTATTGCTTAAGCCGCAGAAACAAAAATGGTTTAATGGAAGGGCTTTCCGGCGACTGGACATTTATTGACTGGGCTGCAGGCCTCAGCAAAAAAGGTGAAATTAGTTTTGAACAAATTTTGTTTGCAAGAAGTTTAGAAACCATGTCGCTTTGTGCAGATATTGCTAATGATAAAACCAATGCGACTGAATATAAAAAGTTAGCGGCCGATATAAAAGAAAAAGTATTTTCTATTTACTGGAATCCACAAAAGAATGCTTTGGCGCACAGCCGTGTTGATGGTAAGCAAACAGAAAACGTAACCCGTTACGCAAATATGTTTGGCATCTTCTTTAATTATTTTACCGGGGAACAAAAGTTGGCCGTTAAGCAACATGTGCTGTTAAATGATTCTATACAAAAAATAATTACCCCTTACATGCGGTTTTACGAGTTGGAAGCTTTGTGCGCCATGGGCGAACAATCGTATGTATTAAAAGAAATAAAATCTTATTGGGGCGGTATGTTAAATTTAGGCGCCACCTCTTTTTGGGAAGAATATAATCCTGATAAAAAAGGAACAGAACATTTAGCAATGTATGGCCGTAAATTTGGCAAAAGCCTTTGTCATGCATGGGGCGCCAGTCCTATTTATTTATTAGGAAAATATTATTTAGGTGTAAGTCCAACTGCACCTGGATACGAAACTTACACCATACAACCACAATTGGGCGGCTTGCAATGGATGCAGGGCAAAGTGCCTACACCCAATGGCGATATTGAAATGTATTGCAGCACCAAACAAATAAAAATAAAAACTGTAACCGGCATTGGTACTTTAAAAATAAAAAGTAAAACAAAACCAACAGGTAAAAATATTTTGGTAAAAGCTGTTAGTGCAGATAATTATGAAATAATTGTGCAGCCGGGTGTAGAATATGTAGTAAATTATAAAGCGATGTAGTGAATTGCTCTGGCCTTTAGGCCAGGGATAAAATGAATATAGATATCCGGGCTTTAGCCCAACATAGAAAGTTAAAAATGAAAAAAAATATTATTGTCTTTTACCTTCTTCTATTTGTTGCATTCGCCTCCGCACAAAATGGTCTCGTCAACACCATGCAAAGCCCACACGCCAAATTAAACAGCGTAGGCATTAGCGATGTGCAATGGACAAATGGTTTTTGGGCAGAAAGATTTGCTGTATGCAAAGATTCGATGGTACCGCATTTATGGGCTACGTACACCAGTAAAGACATGTGTTATGCTTTTCAAAATTTCAGGGTAGCAGCAGGTTTAGACAGTGGCAGATTTCGTGGACCTTCGTTTCATGATGGTGATTTTTATAAAACATTGGAAGCGGTTGCAGCATTATATGCATCCACGAAAAATAAAAAATTAGATGCCATGATGGATGATGCGATTGCAGTAATTGCAAAAGCACAAAAAGAAGATGGCTACATCTACACCAAATCTATCATTGAGCAAAAGAAAAATGGCAAAGGCGAAATGTTTGACGACAAGCTAAGTTTTGAAGCCTACAACTTTGGCCATTTAATGACGGCGGCTTGCGTACATTACCGGGCAACAGGCAAAACAAATTTATTAAACATTGCAAAAAAAGCCACTGATTTTTTAATTGTATTTTATAACAAAGCCACAGCAGAGCAGGCACGCAATGCCATTTGCCCTTCGCATTATATGGGCATTACAGAAATGTACCGCACCACAAGAGATAAAAAATATTTAGACCTTGTAAAAAAATTAATTGATATCAGGGGCACAAGCGAAGGCAGTGATGATAATAGTGACAGAGTTCCATTTCGCCAGATGAAAGAAGTGAACGGCCATGCAGTAAGAGCCAATTACTTATTTGCCGGCGTGGCCGATGTGTTTGCAGAAACCGGCGACAGCACATTATTACACACATTAGATTTGATGTGGGATAATGTGGTGAATGAAAAAATGTACGTGACTGGCGGCTGCGGGGCATTGTATGATGGTTTATCATTAGAAGGAATTTCTTACAAACCCGATTCGATACAAAAAATACAACAGGCTTACGGTAAAGATTACCAGTTGCCGAATAAAACCGCACACAACGAAACCTGCGCCAACATTGGCAATGTATTATGGAACTGGCGCATGCTGCAATTAACCGGCGAAGCCAAATATGCCGATGTGATGGAACTCTCTTTATACAACAGTGTATTGAGCGGCATCAGCATGGATGGTAACAAATTTTTTTACACCAATCCATTGGCAGCAGCAAAAGACTATCCTTATGATTTAAGATGGAGTGGAGGTCGTTCAAAATATATTAGTAAGAGTAATTGTTGTCCGCCCAACGTTATTCGTACTATTGCAGAAGTAAATAATTATATGTACAGCAGTGGAGAGAAGGGATTGTATATAAATATGTATGGTGGAAATATTTTGAACACCGAATTGCATGATGGCACAAAACTAAAACTGGAGCAAACCACTAACTATCCGTGGGATGGAAATATTACTGTAGTTTTAAAAGAAACTCCGGTAAAACCTGTTACTATTCATTTACGGATTCCCGGCTGGTGTAAAAGTTATCGTATGAAAGTAAATGATAAAACATCAGCTATTTACGGCAGAAAAGATGGATATATTTCTGGTAATGTTTATAAAGCAGGAGATAAAATTGAATTACTACTGGATATGCCAGCAACATTATTAGAAAGCAATCCGCTTGTGGAAGAAACAAAAAACCAGGTAACAGTAAAGCGTGGGCCAATTATATATTGTTTAGAATCTCCTGATCTGCCAAAACAAAATATTTTCAATGTATTAATTCCTGCAAACATAAAATTGCAAGCGGTACCAATGAAAATTGATAAGGGCAATGTGATCGCATTAAACGGGGAAGCAAAAATTTTGCAAAATACTAATTGGAAAAATACATTGTATAAAGAAGTGAATACAAAATCAATACCCATAAAAATAAAATTGATCCCTTATTATGCATGGGCAAATCGGGGCCAAACGGATATGACGGTGTGGATGCCGTTGTTAAGATAACAGATAAAACAAAAATGAAAAAAATAATTTACATAGCACTCACGGGTTTATATTCAATATGCACCATTCACTATGCACAAGCCCAGCTTGTAGATAAAACGCCTGCTGCTATTCCTAATGCACCAGCAATTTATAATACCGAGCCATACGAAAACCCAACTGTAAGCGGCATCAACAGGGATGCATCAAGAGTAACTGCTTATTCTTATACTAACATAAACGATGCATTAAAAAATGACAGACAAAAAAGTGGCCGCTACATTTCTTTAAACGGCGATTGGGATTTTTCTTTTGCACTAAAACCCGGCGATGAACCTAAAGATTTTTATAAAAAGAAAGTTGTTGGTTGGAAAAAAATACCCGTGCCTTCCAATTGGGAAATGCATGGTTATGATAAACCGATTTATAAAAGTGCGGTGTATCCTTTTCGACCCGTAAATCCACCGCATATCCCTAAAGATTACAATGGAGTGGGTTGTTATCAAAGATCATTTACAGTTCCGGCAGATTGGAAAAATAAAAATATCACCATACATTTTGGTGGCGTAAGTTCTGCTTACAAATTATGGATCAATGGAAAATTTTGCGGCTATGCCGAAGATAGTTTTCTGTCATCTGAATTTAATATCACTCCTTATTTAAAAGCGGGAGAAAATATTATTGCTGTTTGGGTAATAAGATGGAGTGACGGAAGTTTTTTAGAAGACCAGGATCAGTGGCGAATGAGTGGCATTCACCGTGAAGTGTATTTATTAGCCGAACCAAAATTGCGTATTGCAGATTTCTTCTATCAAGCCAAATTAGACAAGGAGTATAAAGATGCGGTGTTAAGCATTCGTCCACGAATAGAAAATTTAATAAGCGTAGCAATGCCGGGCTATAAACTTAAAGTGCAATTATATGATGCGAATGATAAAGCAGTTTTGTCAAAACCAGTAGAAAAATCAACCAATGATATCATCGACGAAATTCATCCCCGTTTAGACCAGGTAAAATTTGGTTTGCTGGAAACAAAAATTATCAACCCCAAAAAATGGAGTACAGAAGAACCAAACCTGTATAAATTAGTATTGAGTTTGGAAGACAGCATCGGAAATATCCTGGAAGTAAAAACTTGTAAACTCGGTTTTCGTTCTATCGAATTTAGAAAAGACGACAGTAAATTACTCATCAATGGCAAGCTTACTTATTTGTATGGTGTAAACCGTCCCGATCATCATCCCACAAAAGGCAAGGCATTGTCAAGAGCAGATATTTTACAGGATATCACAACTATCAAGCAGTACAATTTTAATTGTGTTCGCCTCAGCCATTACCCCAGCGATCCGTATTTATTAGATCTGTGTGATGAGTTTGGTATCATGGTAATTGACGAAGCCAATTTAGAAACGCATGGACTTGGCGGAAAATTAAGTCATGATGCCATGTGGGCAGGTGCTTATATCGAACGCATCAGCCGCATGGCATTGAGAGATAAAAATCATCCATCAATAATAATGTGGAGCCTCGGTAACGAAGCCGGCAGCGGGCCTAATCATGCAGCTATGGCCGCATGGATACATGATTTTGATATTACCCGACCATTGCATTACGAGCCTGCAATGGGAAGCCCTAAGGAAAATGGTTACATTGATCCATCTGATCCAAAATATTTAAAAAGCAATGATCATTCCCACCGCATTCAAAATCCGTTAGATCAATATTATGTTGATGTAGTAAGCAGGATGTATCCTTCGGATTATACAGCACCTTTGCTGGCCAATCAACCTAACGGTGATAGCAGGCCGATTTTCTTTTGTGAATACGCACATGCCATGGGCAACAGCGGTGGTAACTTAAAAGATTTTTGGGATCAATGGAGAAATACCAAAAGAATTATTGGCGGTTGCATCTGGGAATTTAAAGACCAGGCTTTATTAAAAACTGATTCGGCAGGCATTAAATATTATGCATATGGTGGCGATTTTGGAGAAAAGTATTTTGACAACTTTACTATTAAAGGAATTGTGAATGCTGATGGTACGCCTAAAGGAGTGATGAATGAATGTAAAAGAGTTTTTCAGCCTGTAGTATGTGAATTGATTGATGCAAAAAAAGGATTGATAAAAATAACTAACCGAAGTGCGGTAAAAAATACCAATGACTATAACGCTATTGTGTTAATAAAAGAAGATGGATACGTTATTGTGGCTAAAGATATGCCGGCAATAAATATTGAAGCAGGTAAAGATTCGGTGATGAGTATTGCTGATTACCTGCCCGAATTAAAAGTCAATGCCGAATATCATGCAGCTGTTCGTTTTGATTTAAAGGAGGATGAACTTTGGGCGGGCAAAGGATTTGAAGTTGCCTCTGATCAGTTTCAAATTAAAAAAGCCGAACCGATGGTTGCAACATCCCACAGTAATTCGTTGTTGTCTTACCAGCAAAGTGTGAATGGTGTTACGGTAACTGGCAAAGATTTTTCTTTATTCTTTAGTATGTTCGATGGCGGTGGTTTAAGTTCCTATAAAAACAATGGTACCGAGCAAATATTTCAACCATTGCTACCGCATTTTACAAGGCCCTTAACCGATAATGATAAACGTGGCTGGAAGCCGCAGCGTAAATTAAAACAATGGTATAATGCAGAATTAAAATTACTCAGCAGTGTGGTAGATAAAAGTAAAAACGGCATTGCAGTTACTGCTACTTACAGTTTGATCAACGATAGCGCTGTTGTAAAAATGATTTACACTATCAATGATGCCGGGGTAATAAAAGTAGATTACGCACTTACTGTAAAACCCGGTTTACCCAATATTCCTAAAGTAGGTATGCAAACAGGTATACACAAAAGTTATGAAAATATAGAATGGTTTGGTAAAGGCGTAATGGAAAATTACATTGATAAAAATTATGGGGCCGATGATGGCGCTTATCGTTTACCACTGCATCAGTTTATGGAAAACTATGTAGTGCCGCAGGAGAATGGTAATCGTACCGATGTACGCTGGATGTTTTTATCCAACAAACAAAAAGACGGGTTATTAATTGTAGCTGATAGTTTATTAAGCATGAGTGCATGGCCTTATACCGAAGAAAATATTCAAAATGCAAAGCATACCAATAAATTAAAAGATGCCGGTTTTATTACCCTCAATATTGATTTGATTCAAATGGGCGTTGGCGGTAATGATAGCTGGAGTGATGTGGCTGCGCCATTGGAAAAATACCAGCTTCCGGCAAAGGATTATCAATACACATTTTATTTGCTTCCTTATAATGCAAAAGAAAAAACTGCTTCAGAAAAAGCAAAAGAAATAAAATTCTAAAATGAAAAATTATTTGCACAACGGAAAAATATTTAAACTTAACAACGTACTCTCCATTGCCTCATCTTGTATTGCCCCAAGTTTTAGGTCAAGAACAATATTTTTGTTTATCAACACATTTAATAAAGGAATTGTATTTTCAATTGCCCCGGCCTTCAGGCCGGGGATAGCAAAAGTTTTCTTTTGCTGGGCTTTAGCCCAAATGTATTTTTTGAATGCCTTTTCACAAAAAGAAGTGCCGCAAAATATAATGCAGCAAATTTACGGGCAGGTAAAAACGCCCTACAAATACGGGTTGGTATTAACGTCTGAAAATGAAAATAAAAAAATAGATTGTCCATCTGTATTTAAAAAAGGAAAAAACTGGTACATGACCTATGTTGTATTTGATGGCCGTGGTTATGAAACCTGGCTGGCAAACAGCAAAGACTTATTACATTGGAAAACGCTGGGGAAAATATTAAGCTTTGGCGATACTTCTAATAAAGAAAATAGTAATTGGGATGCTAATCAAAAAGCTGGGTATATTGCGTTGCAGGATTACAATTGGGAAGGTTCTTATCAATTACAAAAGTTCAACAAAAAATACTGGATGAGTTATATTGGTGGAAAAGAAAAAGGTTACGAAACGGGCAAACTCAGCATAGGAATAGCAAGCACCAATAAAAATATAACCACAGCACATTTATGGCAGCCTTTTGCCGATCCTGTTTTATCCATGAGTGATATTGATGTACGCTGGTGGGAGAATAAAAAATTATTTAAGAGCTCCATTATCTGGGATAAACAAAAAACTTTAGGCCATCCATTTGTAATGTATTACAATGCTAATGGCGATACCAGTAGCAACACTCCCAAATGGCGCTGGTTCGAAAGAATAGGCATGGCCGTAAGTGATGATATGATCAACTGGCAACGTTACCAAACCGATCCGGTGGTACACCATAAAATTGGTATTACCGGCGATGGTGTAATTCAAAAGATGGGCAATGTTTGGGTGATGTTTTACTTTGGTGCATTTTGGGAAGGAAGAAAAGATGCCTTCAACCGTTTTGCCTGCAGTTACGATTTGGTGAACTGGACAGATTGGAATGGCGATGATCTCATTAAATCATCAGAACCTTTCGATGCAAAGTTTGCACACAAACCTTTTGTGGTAAAATGGAAAGGTGTGGTGTATCATTTTTATTGTGCGGTGGATGCAAAGGATCACAGAGGTATTGCAGTGGCTACATCAAAGGGTTTAGGAAAAAGCAAATTGGAATTTGTGAAATAGTTCGACGGCATAGAAATTAGATACTGTCAGGCTTGAGATAAAATATATTTGGGTAGGTCTTGTATGTTATTAAGTAAATACAACTTCTATATTCGAAATTATTTAAAGCGAATTTAAAATGTATATTTTCTTTTATTTAGAAATGTCTTTGAAGCAAAAGATGGATACTAATATCTATGCTTTTATAAACGTATCGCATATTCCCACCAAAATTCTTATTGAAATATTTCAAATAAATCTTGATGATGATCCCAACATTATGGAAGGATATTTTTTAACAAAACTAAATTATCAGAAACATAAAAAGTATATTGATAAAGAGATAGGTCAAATTAGCTTGAAAAATTTTGAATATTGTTTAAGGCAATATGGTTCTATTGACGAGAGAGAAGTGAGGAAGTTTTATAAATTAAGTTTAATGGAGTGAGATTTCTCAACTTTGTATGTAGATTCTTCTTTGTGATAAAAAAAATGATAAAACAATTTAAATATTATTTCTTACTGATTTGGTTTTTTGCTTTGGCAATAGAATCGTTTGCACAAAACAAGTGGAGTGATATAATAGAACAAACTTTTCTTCATCCACCCACCTCCGCAAAACCCTGGGTGTTTTGGTATTGGATGCATGGTGCCGTTTCTAAAGCCGGCATCACTGCCGATTTACAAGCCATGAAAGAAGTTGGTATTGGTGGTGCTTATTTAATGCCCATAAAAGATACGTCTGCTGCAATTCCGTTTCAACCACAGGTAAGGCAACTTACGCCGGAGTGGTGGGCCATGGTAAAATTTGCCATGCAGGAAGCAAAGCGCTTGGATTTGCAGCTTGGCATTCACGTTAGTGATGGGTTTGCCCTCGCCGGTGGCCCATGGATAACACCGGAGCTGAGTATGCAAAAATTAACCTGGACAAAAACATTTGTTCAGCGTGGACACAAAATCCCCATTGAATTACCACAGCCAGAAACAAAAGAAAACTATTACAAAGACATTGCAGTATTTGCTTATCCTGCAAATTATAAAAATGAAGTCAGCAACAGTACACCTGTTATCACTACAAGTAATGGAACTGATGCTTCTTTTTTATCAGACAGTAAAAGCAAAGAAACTTTTAAAAGTGATACTGACTGCTGGATACAATACAATTACCGGCAACCCATAATAATCCGGCAGATCAAAATAAAAAAACAAAACAATGCGTACCAATCGCAGCGTTTTATAATACAGCAAAGTAACGACAGCATAAATTTTACTGCAGTAGATACATTACAACCGCCACGCCATGGCTGGCAGGATTGGGATGAATCATACACACATGCCATAAAAAATTTTACTGCAAAATATATTCGCTTTGTTTGGAAAAAAAACGGCACCGAACCCGGCAGCGAAGAACTGGATGCTGCAAAATGGAAACCCGTTTTACGGGTGCAGGGTATTTATGTAAGCGACGAACCGGTAATTAATAATTACGAAGCAAAGAATGGAAGTGTATGGCGCATTGCTGCAGTAACAGATAGTTTGCAGGTAAATGAAAAAGATGCAGTTCCTGTAAATAAAATTATAGATCTTACCGGCAAATTATCTTTAAATGGAAAATTAAACTGGGTAGCTCCGGCAAATGAAAACTGGATAATTGTGCGTATGGGGCACACTTCCACAGGTTATACCAATGCAACAGGAGGCGGAGGTAAAGGATTAGAATGTGATAAATTTAATAGCGCAGCAATTACATTGCAATTTAATAATTGGTTTGCAAAATTTTATTCCAATACAGATCCTTTACTTGCCGGCGAAGTAATAAAAATGTTTCATGTGGATAGCTGGGAGTGCGGCAGTCAGAACTGGAGCAAAAATTTTGCAATGGAATTTAAGAAGAAAAGAGGCTACGATTTAATGCCCTGGTTGTTGGTAATGACAGGAACGCCTGTTAAAGATGCAGCAACATCAGAAAAAATATTACACGATGTAAGGCTAACCATTGCAGAATTAGTTAATGAAAAATTTTATGCCACGCTTACTAAACTGGCGCATCAAAAAGGATGTGCATTTAGTGCTGAAAGTATTGCGCCAACATTTGTTAGCGATGGTATGATGCATTATAAATATGCAGACATACCGATGGGAGAATTTTGGCTCAACAGTCCCACACATGATAAACCGAATGATATGCTGGATGCCATAAGTGGCGCACACATTTATGGAAAAAACATCGTACAGGCAGAAGCATTTACAACATTACGAAGTGATTGGGGCGAACATCCCGGAAATTTAAAAGCATTGGGCGACAGGGCATTTGCTGCAGGTATCAACAGGTTAGTACTGCATGTATTTATGCATAATCCATGGCTGGATAAAAAACCGGGAATGACCTTAGACGGGATAGGATTATTTTTTCAGCGTGACCAAACATGGTTTAAACAAAGTAAAGCCTGGATAGATTATTTAACCAGGTGCCAGGCATTATTACAATTAGGAAAACCTGTTGTTGATATTGGTGTTTTTACAGGCGAAGAAATTCCACGGCGTTCGATATTACCGGAAAGATTAGTGCATACATTGCCGGGAATTTTTGGAAAAAGAAAAGTACAGGAAGAAGATATACGTTTAAAAAATGAAGGACAAGAACAAAGGCAAATGCCAGAAGGAGTTTCGCATTCAGCAAATATCGCTAACCCGGGTAATTATTTAGATCCACTGAATGGTTATCAATATGATGGTTTTAATCCTGATATTTTAATGCAGATGAAAGTAAAGGATGGAAGAGTATATACTCCACAGGGTAGCAGTTTTGCAGTGCTCGTAATTCCTGGTAAGGAGCCAATGAATCCTGGCGGAAATATGAGTACTCCTGTTGCTGACAAATTAAT
>NZ_JANPCM010000263.1:0-2942 GCF_031430955.1 Ferruginibacter sp. | reverse complement strand
CAGTATCCTGAACGAGCTGTCACTATCACTTGTTATGGTTTCTAATTTTGCTTTCATTTGCGCCAATTTTTCAAAGCTGCTCTTAAAAATACCAAAATATATCAATACAGTACAAATAGCTGCCATTGCAGAGGTTGATTAGCGCCTCCTTACAAAGCTATTTTTGTATCACCGATTACAAGTTCATTTATTAAAAAATTAAATAGTGTTATATGGAACAAAAAACAATGGTGCCCACAATGGCTCCTTCAATGCAACCGGACAATGCTCATAAAGATATTCCCGGCAATCCTTCTACTGCAAAAAGCAGTGCCACTAAATTAAACGACCGCAGCAATGGTAAACCACTTAAAGTATTAACCGAAGCCGACTGGAATTTTTGGATCACCAACGGATATATTGTTATTAAAAATGCGGTACCTAAAGAGCAGGCATTGGCAACTGCAAATTTTTTATGGGAGTTTGAAGAGAAAGATCCACACAATCCGGATACCTGGTATGCGCCACCACTGGCAGAAATAAAAATGAAAGAATTGACTAACACAGGAATGGTGGAGGTGTATAACAATCAGCATTTATGGAACAACCGCATGACACAAAAAGTGTATGATGCATTTGCAGATATTTGGGGAACAGAAAAACTATGGGTTACTATCGACAGGGCTAATCTTAATTTTCCGATAAAACCAGGGTTTGAACAAAAGGGATTTATTCATTGGGATTACGACCCCGAAACAAAACCTGTGAATGTACAGGGCGTTGTTGCGTTGGCAGATCAGACAGATGAAAACATGGGGGGCTTTCAATGTTTACCTGATCTGTTTCGCAACTATGATACATGGAAATTATCGCAGCCCGAAGACCGTGACCGTTTTAAACCCGATACAACTGGTTTTGAATTTGTAAAAGTAAAAATGGAGGCGGGTGATCTTTTAATTTTTAACAGCCTTCAACCGCATGGCATACGCCCTAACAAAAGTGCCGATAAAGTTCGTATGGCACAATATATTTCAATGATGCCTGCAGAAGAAAATAATGAAGCATTGCGACAATGGCGGATAAATTCCTGGAAAGACAGTATTGCTCCTGAAGGTTACGCTTTTCCCGGCGACCCACGCAATTGGGAACAAACAAAATATGGCAGGGCACAATTAAATGAGTTGGGAAAAAAATTATTAGGATTAGAAAAATGGTAGTGCAATCATTTTAGTGAATATAATTTTTTTTGTAAAGATTATACCAATTAGACATTGAATCTATCCGATTAAAAAAGTGTCAGGTTGAGCTTGTCGAAACCGGTGCAATGTCAACCCGCCTTCGACAAGCTCAGGCTGACAGTATTCTTTCAATGTCTAAGTGGTATTAAATTTTAATTGTTGTAGCTTTTGAAGGAATAGAATGAAAGTAATATACTTTGATGCAGCTGCATCAGTACAAAAAATTAAATCTCTTTTTGAGGAGTTAACACCAACTGTGCATGTAATTTTATAAGGGTTTCTTTTGCATTGCTGCACAAACCGGGGTGTGTTTTTGAAGTTTGCACAATAGTACTTCTGGTAGCTGTAAGCCAGCGAAAACGTGAAGCCATATCTAATTTTGCAATTTCTCCTGCAGCTGTATCGCCATTACAAATTTTTTCAAAAACATTTAAGTGTTCACATAATGCTGCCATATCTAAATAGCCTGCAAAAATTTTCAGTCTTTCTTCATCAACAGTAAAAATAGTTTGTAAAAACTGTAATGGTTTGCAATATAATATTACACCCACGTTAAGAAATTCTTCCCGTTCCACACGTGGCACAATACGTATAACAGCGTACTCAAATAAGTGATTGTCTTGCATGTTGTGCTTCTTTTACAAAAATGGATGACAATTGAATTCTTAAAGTTAAAAACTGTACATAAATATTCCGCATCGCATCAACCGATGCACCAAAAGTATTATCGCCAAGCCATTCATCAGGTATTAATGCAACAATAGATTGAAGGCGGTCTTTTGTAAGCAATGCGTTAAATGCTTTATCAGCTGTATCCAGTTCGCTTGCAAGCGACAAGAGGACGTGATCTTTTATTGGTACAAAGGGTCGCATTGCCTGCTCCTTCCAATCGCCGCCGCTGTGATGAAAATATAATGCTGCACCGTGATCTATCAGCCACAATTCTTTTTTCCACATCAGCATATTGGTGTTACGGGCTGTACGGTCTACATTGGTCAGCAATGCATCGAGCCATACAATTTGCGAAGCCATTAACGGATCAATGGTAACCACTGCCGCATCAAAACTAATAGCACCGGCCAAATAATGAACACCCAAATTTAATCCTTCGCTTTTGCGTAACAGCTCCTGAATTTCTTCGTCAGCTTCTGTTCTGCCAAAGGCGCTGTCTAAATTAGCCAATACAATTTCAGGAACTTTAAAACCTAATGCACGGGCAATTTCGCCACCAATTAAATCAGCAATCAATGCCCTCACTCCCTGGCCGGCACCGCTAAATTTTAATACGTATAAAAAACCATCATCCGCTTCGGTAATTGCAGGTAAAGAACCGCCTTCACGTAAGGGCATTACATAACGGGTAACATTTACTTTTCTTAATGGTGGTTGCACATCACCCATATACTTACTTAAAAAAATTATTAAGGATTAGGTATTTAATTTACAAATGAATTTGAACAACCTTTTTTTTAACTGCCCCCGTCTTTAGACCTGGATTTGCAATAAAAATATTAAAGGCTTTAGCCAAATTATTTAAAAAGTAGTTTACATTTTGGCTAAAGCCTGAAAAAAAATCAATCTTTTTCCCCAGGCTGAAGCCACGGGGCTATCTACATACTTGTGCAATGTAAAATAGTTTATTGCAAAACTAACAGTCTCTTATAATGATTACTTAAAAATATACAGGGGCTATTCCTCTTCCTCCTCATCAGTATAAATTTCATA
>NZ_JANPCM010000262.1:0-8993 GCF_031430955.1 Ferruginibacter sp. | reverse complement strand
GAAAAATCGAGAATATCATTGATCACTGCTAATAATGCCTCCCCGCAGGTGCTGATAGTGTTTGCATACTCCTGCTGCTCCGGTGTAAGTTGTGTTTCGTTTAAAAGCGATGCCATACCAATTACGCCGTTCATTGGTGTACGTATCTCATGGCTCATGGTGGCAAGAAAAACACTTTTTGCTTTATTGGCTTCATCAGCTTCGTGGCGGGCTTTTTTTTCTTCCCTGGCAGATAATATTAATTCCCAGGTTTGTTCTTCCACCTTTTGCTCCAGGTTATTTTTTTGTGACTTAATAATATTGATACGAAATCTGTAAAACCCAATGGCCCCGCCAACAATACTTAACAGTACTAATGTTTTAAACCACCACGTAAGCCAGAATGGAGGCGTAATGGTAAGTTTTACTGCAATGGTACGGGTTGACCATTGCCCTTCGTTATTCATTCCTTTTACTTTAAAAATATATTTTCCGGGATTGAGGTTAGTGTAAGTGGCGGTTCGTTTTGTACCTATTTCATTCCAGGTTTTATCAAAGCCTTCCAGCATATAGGTATATTGTTTTTTTTCTGATACGGCATAATTTAAAGAAGCGAATTCAAACGAAATAACCGAGTTTTTATAGTCCAAAGTAAGATCCCTGGTTTCTGAAATATCTTTTTTTAGTGGCGATGGATCTTCATTGCTTTTAGCAATGGGCACATTTTTATTAAATATTTCAAAGTTGGTAAGAACGAGTGGTGGTTCAAAAGGATCGTCTTTTATTTTAGCAGGATCAAATTCATTAAAGCCGTTAATGCCCCCAAAATAAAGCATCCCGGAATTTGCTTTGCAAAATGAGCCAATTTTAAATTCGTAAGATTGCAGCCCATCCTGTATACCAAAGTTTTTAAACTTTTTTGTTTGCTGATCAAAGCGGGAAATACCCCTGTTGGTACTAATCCAGAGAAAGCCTTTTGCATCTTCCAGTAAGCCAAATATCACATTGTTGGGCAATCCATTTGCTGTGGTATATGTAGTGAAGAGTTGTTTTTTTGTATCAAAATAATTTAACCCTGCCATTGTGCCAATCCACCAATTACCCAGCTTATCTTCCCGTACAAAAGTTATACGGTTATCACTCAGGCTGTTTTTGTAATCATCATGAAGAAAGCTTATAAAGGTTTTGGTTTGCTTATTAAACACTTGCAAACCGCCGCCATCAGATCCAATCAACAGGTTACCTTTATTGTCTTCTGTAATAGACTTTATTTTTTTGGTGCTTTGGTTGTTTGTGCCATCAGTAAACCTCGTGAAAGAGTTGGTGATTGGATTATATAAGTTTAAACCCCCGAAAAGTGTGCTTATCCAGATATGCTTTTCCCTGTCTTCAAAAATCACCCATGCATGATTGGTGCTGATGCTGGAATTATCTGCCGGATTATGTTTAAAATGTTTGTACGTATTTTTTTTAATATTTAAAACAGTAATGCCATCACCCCAGGTGCCGATCCATGTATTACCCTGGCTATCTGTACAAACATTAAGTACATAATTACCACAGATACTGTTTTTATTTCCCTGCTGGTGAGTATAATGAGTAAATTTTTTTGTAGAAGGATCAAAAAGATTAAGGCCACCCCCATCAGTAGCCACCCATATTTTGCCCTCCTTATTTTCTTCGAGGTACAATACATTGTTATTGCTAAGGCTGTTTATATCGGACGTATGTTTGAAATGCCCGAATTTATTGCTGTTTCTGGTTAATATATTTATACCCCCGGCAAAAGTACCTAACCACATATTAGCATGTGTATCTTTATAAATGGCATAAATAGAATTATGGCTGATACTTTTATCATCTATTTCATCGTGCTGATAAAGATCAAATTTTTCTGTAAGGGAATTGTAAATGCTTACTCCCCCGTTTTCTGTGCCTATCCAAAGATTACCACCGGCATCTTCATTAAGCGAAAACACAGTATTGGCCGGCAAGCTGTTAGGGTTGTGTATATCATGTATAAAGTTGCGGAACTTTCCGGTGTGTTTATCAAATAAATTTAACCCACCCCCAACGGTACCCACCCACAACCGCCGTTTACTATCTTCGTAAATCACGGATACATTATCGTTGCTTAGTGATGTGTTATCTTTTTCATTGTGCCGGAAATAGGTAAATGCTTTTGTTTTTTTATTAAATAAGCTAAGGCCTCCACGGTAAGTTCCAACCCACAACTGGCCTTCACTATCTTCAAAAACGTATCTGGAGTTAATCTTGTAATGTAAAAAATGATTTTGAACCAGGTCAAAATAATTGAGATCATCTTCTGTACTGATCCATAAATTTCCTTCTCTGTCTTTACTTATACCGGTTAACAGGTTGCCAGATATGCTATAAGGGTTGTTAGGATTGTTTTTAAAATGGGTAAATTCATCTTTCTTTTTATCATAGCGATTTAGACCACCACCCCGGGTGGAAATCCATATAATTCCTTTGTCATCTTCTACTATACCAGAGATATAATTATTACTGATGCTATTACTGTCTTTTGCATCATTTTTATATACCGTAAATTTATATCCATCATATTTATTCAATCCGTCACTTGTGCCAAACCACATGAATCCCTGACTATCCTGTAAAATGCACATAACCAGGTTTTGAGATAAACCTACATTATTATCCAGGTGTTCAAATTTCAGGTTTTGCTTTTGTGCAAATGCACAAAAACTGCATACCAGTATAAAGGGTAAAATTAGGTATCGTATAGCTTTCATCTTGTAAACTTTATAAAGCTGATTTTTTGTTTTTTTTATTTAAATGAGAGGAGTGGGAATAACAAACCAAAAAGGGTAATAATAATATTTACTTTAATTCATTTACATAAATTTGTAATGCCTTTTCAATGCAGTTGTATTGTTGTGCTGCATTTTCAATAAGGCTGATAAGTTCGTTGCCGTTTGCGCCCTTTTTTCCGATGGCTTCAATATCTTCCAGCAGCGCTATTAATTTTTCGGCCTGTATAATGCCGGCGCTGTTTTTAAGTTTATGCGCCTGCTTGCAAACAATATCAATTTTGCCTGCCACTAATGCCAGCTGCATTTCTTTTATATCTTTTGGTGCTTCGTGTAATAAAGTGGTAAGCATATCCAGCAGGTATTCTGTATCATCCATTTCTTCCAGCATGCTTAAGTCATATAAATCTGCAGTTGGGTTAGTTTGTATTGGTGAATTTTGCATAAGGTATATTTTAGGGGTTATATAATTTTTATCAGGCCCTTTTTAGATTAGTATTTTTTTGTTTAGAAATGCCGGACCATTTGGCAAGCATGTTCACCAGCTCTTCCAGCTTTACAGGTTTACTTAAAAAATCATCCATACCTGCCTTAAGGCAATCATCTTTATCTTCCTTCATGGCATTGGCCGTCATGGCAATAATGATGGGTTGTATCTCCATGCTTTGTCTTATAATACGGGTTGCTTCCTGTCCGTCTATTTCGGGCATCTGTACATCCATCAATATAATATCGTAAGCCACTTCGTTAGCCATTTCAACTGCTATTTTTCCGTTTTCGGCCAGTGCTGCTTCAAAGCCAAGTTTGCTTAATATTTTAAGGGCTAATTTTTGGTTCACCAGGTTATCCTCGGCCACCAGTATTTTCAGTGGATGATCTTTTGCAAAATCAGGAGAAAGTTTTTGTGTAACCGCTTGTATTTCTGCCAAAGGTTTAGACTTACCTCTTAATTCATTGATGATAAGTTTACACAACATTTCCTGTTTAATAGGCTTGGTTAATATCGATTTAAATAAACCGGCATATCTTTTATTACGCTCATCACCTACCGAGCTTAATAATATTATTGGAATTTGCGGATACATTTTTTGCAGTTCCTGTGCCAGTTCGCAACCATCCATATCGGGCATCTGCATATCGGTTAATATCAAATCAAAATGATGGCCTTTGGCTAAAATTTCCAATGCCTCAGCACCACTGCTTGCAAGTGTTGGTATAATTTTCCACAATTCCAATTGATTTTTAAGTATGCAGCGGTTGGTTAAATTATCATCTACCACAAGTACCTGCTTACCTTCTACACCTGCAATATGATTGGTTATATAAGTACGCAGCGATTGAGAACTTGCAGACGAAAGCATGGTAAATGTAAACGTGGTGCCTTCATTCTCCTTGCTGGCAACATCAATTTGCCCTCCCATCAAGCCAATTAATTTTTCACAAATAATAAGTCCTAACCCGGTGCCACCATACTTGCGGCTGGTTGATGAATCTACCTGTGAAAAAGCTTTAAAGAGTCTTTCCATTTTATCTGCCGGAATACCAATACCGGTATCACGTATTTCAAACTGCAATTCAATCTGCCCGTTATCTTTTGTTTTAACCAGGTGAACACCAACAAATATTTCTCCCTGTTCGGTAAACTTAATGGCATTACTAACCAGGTTCACTAATATCTGGCGCAGCCTTAAACTATCACCAATAATTTGTGCAGGCACATTATAATCTATTTCATAAACCAGGTCAAGCCCCTGCTTACCGGCTTTGCTTGCAAATACATCCAGCACTTCTTCAATACAGGTACGTAAATCAAAATCACGTTCTTCAATTTCCATATTGCCCGATTCAATTTTAGAAAAATCGAGAATATCATTTATAACGGTAAGCAAAGCTTCTCCACAGGTGCTGATGGTTTTTGCATATTCCTGCTGCTCGGGTGTTAAATTTGTTTCATTTAAAAGAGAGGCCATACCAATTACGCCGTTCATTGGTGTACGTATCTCGTGGCTCATGGTAGCCAGGAAAACACTTTTTGCTTTGTTGGCTTCATCAGCCTCGTGGCGTGCCTGTTCTGCATTTTTATACGCTGCCTTCAGTGCTTCCTGGTTTAATATTCTTTCTTTGTTTACCTGGGCCTCTCTTTCCATTTTCCCCATTTCACGGGTTTGCTCTACCTGTATTTTGCTATATTTTTTTAACAGGTACGACCATAAGCCACAGATAAAAAATATTAATGCAGCAAGTATAATGTGTATGATAAATGAAGTGAGTTCAACACCCTCGAGCTGTGTAAAATAAGCGCCTTTTATACCCATGTTTTGCAGGTAAGCTAATCCTGCATGATGAATAACCACCACCACCACCAGGGGAATCTGCAGCTTCCAGTTTTGATAAGTGATGAGTATGGCACTTGCTATAAAAGCAACAAAATGCATTTCAAACATGCCATGCATCTGGTAAATACCTTGTGCCATAAAAATACCTAACACCACACCTAAAACATATTGGTACATGATTGAATCGGGCATGGTTGCTTTAATATAGTAGTAAGCAAAAAGCGAAAATCCGCCTACACCAAAAGCTATCAGCCAGGTATCGTAAAAAGGTGCCAGCACTAAACCCGAGATAAAAAAACAGATGAGAAAATAATTTACCAGTTTATCTGATCTTTCTTTTACCTGCTGTGAAAATGAACCAGTATTTTTTTGTTTTTCTGTTACGGCGCTTTCCATTTTTATTATTTTATTTTAAGGATTTTTCGATTTTATTTTTTACAGTTTGGTAACGAGCAACCATAAGCCGTAAGTGCATACTGATTAAAAACAACTTCCTGCTTACTAGCCAGTAAACCATCAATGGCCATTTGGGCGTAATTACTTTTTTTATCGGTACAGTAGCGGCTTTTGTTGTAATTGCCCCTGTAATAAAGTGATTGGTCGGTATTAATTAATACAGCCTGTGGTGTAGAATACACACCGCATGTTGCAGCCAGTGAGGTATCAAATAAAACCGGTACGGTAATCCCGTATTTTTTACGAATGCTTTCTTCAGTATAATTTTTGCCTGTTGTAATTACCACTACCGCAAAACTTATTTTACCCCCATAAGTTTTAGCCAGTTCTTTAAAGTGTGGCATGTTAAATCGGGAGCACGGACAATCGGGATTAAAAAAATGTAAAAAAACAGGTTCGTTTTTTTGAGGGTTGAATTTTGCTGTTATATTTATAAGCTCTCCTTTTTTTACGGTAAGATATTGCTGCGGAACAGGCGTTGGTAAACTGTACTGCCATTCGCTGTACCAAAATAAAATGCCAATGCAGCAAAAGGTTACTGCTAATGCCGCTATGGCGATTACTTTTTTTAAGGTTGCAGGCATTTTAGATTTTATAGTAAGGATATTGTGAACAGGTATAAAACGCTTTTAACATGCTTAGTGGTGTGAGCTAATTAACCAATTTACTGTAGAAAGATAGCTACTAATTAAACAGGTAAGTAAATTTGTATGCCTGCAATACAATTTCTATAAGCATTTGCAGTTCTCTATACATATATAATCATTAAAAAAAAACCTTACACAGTTTTTATTTAAGCAGCTTCAATTTCTACCCTAATGAAAAACATTTTACCGGAAAAGATCGATATTTTTCTTGTAGTAAATCCAGAGGCGATTGAAGAACATTTTAATAAGAATGATCCTTCGCCCTATTATAAACGGCAGCTTAGTCACGAGTTTGAAGAGTATATTAACCGTACTAAAGCCCCGGCCAGAAGACTCACCGTTATTGAATACAAAATTACCTGCAAAACCGAAAGTGATAAACAATATACCGAGCCGCTTATTTATGCGATAAAGCGGCATTTTGCTGCTGTAATGCTGGCCAAGCAGGGCGAGTTTGAAAGATTTAAACGGCGCAATTATATAGTACTGTTTGCAGGACTTGCCATTATATTACTGTCACATATTTTTATACCCATGATATTAAAAGATGAAGGCGGTATAGAATCGGCCATACTTACCGGCATTGATATTTTTAGCTGGGTAATGATGTGGCAACCGATTGATAATCTACTTTTTCACTGGAACCATCACCTGAAAGAGATAAGCACAGTAAAAAAATTAACAGAGGCGCCGGTAGTTTATACCGAAGATTTGCAATAAGGATAAAGCAGTAAAGGCAACTATTAAAATTAATTAAACCAATCTCTTTGTATGGAATCAGCAGCAAACTTTTTTTTAACAGGATACCTGCCGCTTTTTGTAGTATCAACTTTTAACAGCATTATTTTTTTTGCAATAATTATTGCCATGTTATTTATGCTGTACGGTTTTTACAAATCAAATATTACCAGCTACCACAACAAAATAAAAGCCATGGGCCTGCAGATAGAAGATATGCAGCAGCACCTGGATTATGCCAGCCGGGAAGAAGCGAAAGCAAGGGCCGATGCAAAACGATCGGCTGAAGCAAGGGATAAATTGCTTACTTCATTAAGCCATGAAATACGTACACCAATGAATGGCATATTGGGTATGACTATTCTTTTGGAAGAAACAATCCTCAACCCGGAACAAAAGGATTACATTGATACCATCATCAGCTCAGGCAAAATACTTTTAAATAAAGTAGATGAAGTAATGGCCAATGATCTGCTGGAACAATCTAAAATTGACCGGACGATTAATGCAGCCCAGCAAAAAAATACCGACCTGCGAAACTGTGTGGAAGAAGTAATAGACACTTTTGCAGTAAGAGCATCGGAAAAATCAATTGAACTGCTGCATGCATTAGATGAAAATGTACCGCTTCAGGTATTAACAGATAACCAACGCCTGCACCAGGTATTAACTAACCTGGTAGAAAATATAATGGAACATAAACCCGAGCAGGTTTGTATAGGGGTACATATTATAAAACACGACAGCACAGATATCCTGCCTTCATTAGCTTTTACTGTAGCAGCAAAACCTTTGGGCAATACTGCTGCAATTGCAATCTTGCAGTCGGAAGGTAAAACACTCCCCGACAGCAGTCTTGAAGATGACCAAAATGAAAGGCATCTCGGACTTGTTATTTGTAAAAAACTGGTAGAAGAAATGAGTGGAGAAATAAAAGCAGTGAACGACACTAATGACGGTTTTATTTTCAGCATACCATTACATACTGTTACGTTACCTGCCGGTACCGCTGCCGGTTACAACCTGAAGGATTTTGAAGGCAAATCAGTATTAGTTGTAAATAGTAATGTAATAGCAGCTGGTATTTTAATGAAGCAACTGCGGCAATGGAAACTACTGCCCGTTATGGTTGCCAGTGGCAAAGAAGCATTGCAATTGGCTGGTGAAAATTCCTTCAGCCTGATGATTACCGAAATGATTTTGCCGGATATGACAGGTATGCAACTGGCGGGCAGCATAAAGAAAATATTTCCGCAACTGCCATTACTATTGCTAAATCCATTAAATGATAACCGCCATAAAGAAGAAGAAAATATTGCAGGGGCAATTACTGTATTAAACAAGCCTGTAAAACAACATACTTTATTTGATCATATCCTCAGCAATATCCGGTCCGATAAAAAAGCTGGGCAGATGCAGGATATGTCGGTAAAAAAATTATCGGCTGAATTTGCCAAACAATATCCTTTGCGGATACTTTTAGTGGAAGATAACCCGGTAAACCAGAAATGGGCTGCCAAAATATTGGGCAAACTGGGCTACCAGGTAGATATTGCCGGCAACGGGCATATAGCATTGGATTTGGTAAGCAAAGCCGCTTACGACCTCATACTGATGGATGTGCAAATGCCCGAAATGGATGGACTGGAAGCAACAAAAATGATAAGGGTATGCCTGAATAAACAACCTGCAATTATAGCCATGACGGCCAATGTAATGCATGGCGACAGAATGGCCTGTATGCAGGCAGGCATGGATGATTACATCAGCAAACCTGTACAATTAGGCGAACTGGTAAATATGCTGGAAAAATGGGCATTGGTAATTGCTGATAAAAAGCTTGCCTGAACCAAAAAAGGCTGTTTGCCGCAAATAAAATAATTGCACACCTTTATTCAATATTTAAATTTGAAATAAATATTTATGTATACATTTTATAAAAAGGAATCTTTAATACAGTTTTTTTTATAACAGCAAGCCTGCTGTAAATAATATCACATCCGTTTTTTTTCCTAACTTACATTATTCTTATTTTTGGTAAA
>NZ_JANPCM010000261.1:0-17641 GCF_031430955.1 Ferruginibacter sp. | reverse complement strand
CGCCTTGCCCGGCAAGGTCGAACTCGCCGAGATCTCCGGCTCCGACACCTTCGTGCACGTGCACACGCAAATCGGCGAGCTCGTGGCGCAGCTCACCGGCGTGCCTGAATTTTTCTAATGGCACTGTTAATAATTCTATTTCTTCGTTACGATCTAATTGTTGTGCTGCTATTTTTTTTCCTCCTCTTGCCAAATACAAATAAGTAAAGTTATCAATCATGCCTGGGTTAGAAGCAATTTTTCCTAAATAATCGTAGCTGGTAAATTCGTATCCGGTTTCTTCAAGCAATTCTCTTGCAATAGCTTTTTGCACATCTTCGCCTGCATCAATAAATCCGCCGGGAATTTCCAGAATAGTTTCGCCAATGGCATGGCGATATTGCCTTACCAATACCACTTCGTTATTTTCTGTAACCGGCACAGCACAAACACTCGGCGGCATTTCCACCACAAAATAAGGATCTACAATTTGCCCGTCGGGTCTTTCGCAACGGTCTTCTCTTGCAGTAAAATAAATGTGGTTGCTTAAATATTTTGAGGAGAGTTTTGTCCAGTTCATTGTTTTGGTTTAGGGGGTTTAGAAATTTAGGTTTTAGCGCTTCCCCAATAAACTAATTAACCAGTTAAATAATCAAATATTTACCATTTCATCCTTTCTCTTAAATTGGTAATATGCGCCACATGATGCCTGCCATGCCATGCGTACATACCCAGCAAAAACCACAAGGTCATTTCTTTTTTATGTTCGGGATGAAAAACTGTTTTTTGTAAATCTGTTTCCGATAAATTTTTAAGAATATGATACCAGCGGCTGTGCAATGCATGCAATAAAGTAAGTGAAATATTAATGGGCAATTCTAAAGAATCTTTTAACTCGGCCCATGCCACTTCATCATAAGGCCTGATGGTGGGATTGTTTTCTGTAAGTCCCAGTTTAAAACGTATATAGGCATTCATGTGGCTGTCGGCAACATGATGCACCACTTGCTTCACCATCCATCCACCTTCACGATAAACTGTATTGAGTTGTGCAGCATCTAAATTTAAAATAGCATTTTCTAAATGCTGTGGTAAATTTTTTATGTCGAGCAACCACTGCTGCAATTGTTTATCAGAAAATGGTTGTGCTTCGTATTTACCAATGGGGTATCTTAAATCTTCACTCATTGTTGATTATTAATTTGTCTAATAAATTTATTCATAGCAGCATTTAACCAGTTTTTCTTCCTGTCCTTTTTTTTGAAACTATTGAATTCTTGAAAAACAATTTTTTAATTTTAATTTCTACCGCCTGGTTTAATTCCTTCTAACGACATTTCAAAAATTAAAGCAGCTCCCGGTGGTATTGCATTTGGGTCAGGGGGATTTAAATAATAACCAAGCTCTGTAGGAATATATACTTTCCATTTATCGCCTATACTCATTAATTGTAAAATTTCTGTCCAGCCTTTTATTACACTGGTAACGGCTATGGTTAGTGGTTGACCTCGTTTATACGAATTATCAAATTCAATTCCGTCAACAGTAGTACCGATATAATTTACCACCACTGCATCGTTAATTTTTGGTTTGGCAGTTACGCTGTCTGCGCCTTTAATTATTTCGTATTGCAGACCATTAGGCAGAGTAATAACACCTGTACGTTTTTTGTTAGCTTCTAAAAAAGCAACGCCTTTTGCAATTTCCGCTGCAGCTGCTTCTTTCACCTTACCCTCATTCAATTTATCTTCTTTCATTTTTTCTTCGCCAAAAACCTGCGATTGCCTTTGCAAACATTCATTCATTTTAGCAGGCTCAATTAATGGTTGCTTATTTTTATATACATCATCAATGGCCCTTTGCATAATGGCAGCATTAACCCTTTTTATATTTTGCGACCGCATATTGGTAGCAACTGCATACCCTGCTGCATAACTAAAGCTATCGGATAAATTTTTAAATATTGATTTTGCCGCAACAGGCTTTGCCGCCGCTGGTTTTGCCACTACTTTGGCAGGCTTTTGTGCAGCCGCATAAAAAAATGTTGCCATCAACATCATACTAACTAATGCCTTCTTCATTTACTTTTATTTTTTATTTATAAATTAATTGTGCAAATAAACAACTTGTTATTCATCCCTCATTTCTTTTCCTGTTAAATGTATAAAAACATCTTCGAGGTTGGCGGCTTTAACCTGTTTGGGTTTTTCAAAACCACTGGCCACTAAATCATCAATCATTTTATCAGGCGAATCTAAAGAAATTATTTTACCCTCATCCATTATGGCAATCCTGTCGCAAAGCTGTTCGGCTTCGTCCATATAATGTGTGGTGATAATAACGGTGGTGCCCTGCGCCCTGATATTTATTATTAGATCCCATAAATTTCTTCTTGCCTGCGGATCTAAACCTGTTGTAGGTTCATCTAAAAAAATAATTTTAGGTTTATTAATTAACGTGGTAGCAATTGAAAAGCGTTGTTTTTGTCCGCCACTTAATTCTTTAAATTTATTTTTTGCCTTATCTTCTAAATTAACCAGTTTTAATAATTCTGTTGGGTTTACCGGCTGGTTGTATAAACCGCCAAATAAATGTATAAGTTCAATTAAAGTAAGGCCGGGATAAAAACCTGATGTTTGCAACTGTACACCAATTATTTTTTTTATGTCGTTGGGGTTTTCATCCAAATTTATTCCGTCAACAATTATTTCGCCGCTGGTTTTATCCCTTAAGGTTTCAATAATTTCAAGTGTGGTAGATTTGCCTGCGCCATTGGGCCCTAATAACCCAAATATTTCTCCTTCATATACATCAAAGGAAATATCTTTTACGGCTGCAAAATTGCCGTAATTTTTTTTTAAATTTTTTACTGAGATGATAATTTTCATACCTGCAATTTACAATTTCATCTCCATTTTTACATCTGCTGTTTCAAACGGGGAGTTGGTTACTGCAACATGATGGAAGCCATATTTTTGATACAGTCCTAAAGCAGTTATTAGCTGGTGATTGGAAAAAAGTTCAAGTTTACCTGCGCCAATTTTTCTGGCTTTATCAATACATACTTCAATCAATAATTTACTTATTCCTTTTCCTTTAAACTCATCGGCCACCGCCATTTTAGCCAATTCAAATATTTCGTTGTTTTCTTTTATCAATGCAGCAGAACCAACAATTTTATCCCCCACTTTAGCCAGCCATATAAAACCACCTTTACTAATAATGGTATCTTCCGGATTATCTAAAATCATTAAATCATGACTTTCGGTAAGATTATATTTATCCAACCATTCTATATTCAATTTATAAAAATCTGGTTGATATTTATTTTCATATTCAATAATCTCTACCATTTCTCAAAGCTGTTATTCTTAAATAAATTATTTTTTAGAGTAAAATATTTTTGCCGGCCAGTAATTCTATACACCCGTTTTCATAAAACCTTCCAACTCTTCCATCATTAATTTACTGCCTGCAAAAAATGGTGTACGCTGGTGAAGCCCTGTTGGCTGTACTTCCAGCATGCGTTGTTTTCCGTTTGTAGCTTTACCACCTGCCACTTCAATAATAAATGCACAGGGGTTACACTCGTACATTACCCGTAATTTTCCTTTGGGCTTATCAAACACTGCAGGATACATAAAGATGCCGCCTTTAATTAAATTACGATGTATATCTGCTACCATGCTGCCAATATAACGTTGTGTGTAAGGCCCGCCATTATCCTTTGTTTTTTTCTGACATTCGGTAATATATTTTTTTACCGGTTCCTCGTACTGAAAAAAGTTACCGTGGTTTACAGAATAAAATTTTCCTGTTTCCGGGCAAACAATATTTGGATGGCTTAAAGTAAATTCTCCAATAGACTGATCCAATGTAAAACCATTTACGCCTCGCCTTGTTGCATACACCATCATGGTGGATGACCCATAAATAATATAACCTGCTGCAACCTGCTTTACACCCTGTTGTAAAAAATCTGCTTCTGTTGCAGGTTTTCCTAATTCGCTCACACGCCGGTACACACTAAAAATGGTACCGATAGAAACATTTACATCAATATTGCTGCTGCCATCCAGAGGATCGAACAAACAAACATATTTACTGTTGTTACTCACTTCATCGTCAAAAATTACAATGTCGTCCAGTTCTTCGCTGCCAATGCCAGCACAACTAATGCCGTGGCGCAATACACCTACAAACTGATTGTTGGCAAAAATGTCTAATTTTTTTACTTCTTCGCCCTGTACATTCATTTCGCCTGCATCGCCTAAAATATCTACCAGCCCGGCTTTATTTACCTCTACATTTACACGTTTTGCTGCAAGGCCAATATCTCTTAATAAATTAGATAATTCGCCGGTGGCTTTTGGAAAATCACGTAACTGCTGAATGGTAAATTCGTCCAGTGTTTGAATCCTTCTGTTTGGTACCATATATTTATTTCTGGTTGTAGATTTTGTATCGATGCAAATCGGGATTAGATTTGCATTTCAAAAGTAAGAATAAAATAATTAGCCAAACAGCAAATGGCACATTAATAGATAACTATGAAGGTTTTTAAATTTGGAGGCGCCAGCATCAACAGCGTAGAAAGAATACAAAACGTTGGTAAAATTTTACAGTCTTTCAGCGGAGAAAAAATTTTAATAATTATTTCTGCCATGGGCAAAACCACCAATGCACTGGAAAAAGTGGTGGATGCTTTTTTTGAAGGCAGAAATGACGATGCACTAAAATTATTTGAGCAGGTTAAAGAACAACATCTTAATACACTTAAATATCTTACGCCATTAAGCTGGCAGCAGGCCGAAAATCATTTAAAAGATTTTTTTACAGAAATTGAATGGCTGCTGCATGATAAAGCAGTAAGAGAATACGATTATTATTACGATCAAATTGTTTGCAGCGGCGAATTATTAAGCACCGCCATGTTGAGTGATTATCTTAATGAAATTAATATAAAAAATAAATGGATTGATGTAAGGGATATAGTAAGAACCGACGATAATTTTAGAGATGCCATTATTGACTGGACTTACACCCAACAAAAAGTTACCGATGTTATTGCACCCATTTTTAATACCGCTGATATTGTAATTACACAGGGATTTATTGGCGCTACCGATGAAAATGAAAGCACTACTTTAGGAAGAGAAGGCAGCGATTACAGCGCCGCTATTTTTGCCAACCTGTTAAATGCCGAAAGCCAAACCATTTGGAAAGATGTGGAAGGCGTGATGAATGCCGACCCCAAACAATTTGCCGATGCAACATTTATTGATGCATTAAGTTATACCGAAGTAATTGAAATGGCATATTACGGTGCACAGGTTATTCACCCAAAAACAATCAAACCTTTACAAAATAAAAATATCCCTTTGCATGTAAGATGTTTTTTGCAACCTGACCTTGCAGGAACAATTATCAGTAATAAAACAGATCATAAACTGCCACCTATAATTGTTGTAAAAGATAAACAGGTATTAATGGAATTGAGCAGCAAAGATTTTTCTTTTGTGGGAGAAAATGGCATAAGTGATCTATATGAACTTTTTGCCACTATAAAAATTAAACCCAACCTTACACAAACGGGTGCAATAAGTATTTTATGTTGTTTAGATGACCGGCCGGACAAGATTGAGAAACTGGCATTAGCCGCCAGCGAATTATTTGATGTGCAGGTGAAAAAAGATTTAACGTTGTTAACTATCCGTCATTATACCAGAGAAAAATTTGATGAGTTAACAAAAGATAAAACTATTTTGCTAACGCAAAGAACAACGGAAACGGTGCAGGTGCTGATGTATTGATCGTTTAAAAGATATAAAATAATATTGCTCCGCCCTAAACTTAATAAAGACAAATAATTTCGTAACTTGAACTAAATACAAGCATATGGTTATTGAAAGAACAAAAAAAGAAGTAATTATCAGGCTTCCCTCCGGCGTTGATACAACCGGTCTGCAGCGTTTAGTTGATTACCTTACTTATAAAGAAGCTACTTCAAAATCAAAAGCAAAACAATCCGACATTAACGCTTTGGCTAATGATGTTAAAGAAGGCTGGTGGAGTAAAAACCGAAGCAGATTTGTAAAATGAAAATAGTTGTTGACACCAATATTATTTTTAGTGCCTTACTAAAGTCAAACGGAAATATTGGAGATTTGTTATTTAATTCCGACAAAGATTTTTAATTTTACAGTTGCAGTTATATGCGTTATGAAATTCAAAAACATTGGGAACGGCTAAAGAAAATTTCAAAATTAACACAGGAAAATCTCGAAATATCCTATACACTGGTTATTTCAAAACTTAAATTTATAAACGAAGAAATTATTCCTGCAGAAACCTGGCTGGCATCGGAACAAATAACAAAAGGCCTTGACATAGATGACACAGATTTTGTAGCGTTAACTAGATTTTTAAAAGCTACTCTTTGGACTGGGGATAAAATTTTGTACCGAGGATTAAAGAAACTTAATTTTAAAAGAGTAATGAATACAGCCGAACTACTGGCACTAAGGGCATCAAAAAATTAATCCACCACATACTCCCCTTTCTTATTCACCAAAATAACAGGCAGTTGTTTTTTCTCTTCAAAAAAATTAAAAGCTTCTTTTAGCTGAGCAGTAAAACCAACTAATGCAGGTTTTATTTTTAATGTTTCTGCAAGGTAATCGGCAGATTTTTTTACATTATATTTTACAGGGAAAACATGTACGGGAATAAAATCCTGTCCGTTGGTTTTTACATGTGTGGCAATAATGTACACTTCTTCCATCGGTATATCGGTGATGGGTATGCAGCCGGTAGAAACGCAATTGCCATGTATATAAATGGCATTACCCGGACGAACAGAATCGCTTAAAATTTTATCGGAGGCATTGGGATAATTTAAACCGAGTGCCAAATGATAATTGCTGTTGGGGTTAAACTCGTTGATATAATAAAAACCTTCGGGCACCTGGTAATCTCCTTCCATACGCTTGGGCCCCATGGTGCCGCTTTGCATGCACACTTTGTAAGATTTAAAAAGCTTAAATGGTTCTTTAGCGTTTCCTTTTACCCAAACTTCCAGTTGCCTGTCGTATTTAAACGAACGCACATACATTTCCTGTGGTGGCCAGGTTAATTTTTTATCTTCAAACTGCTTTCTTACCGAATCTTCCATATTGCTGAAGATGCCTGAAACTTTCCCTGAAACTTTTTGAAAATCTACAAATGAAGTTTGTGAGAATAAAGTGCCTGCTGCTAAAAAAGCAGGTACGGTAATAAGAAAAAATTTTATTAAGAAAGACTTCATTAGAAATATTGGGGTTACCCTTAAAGAACGTAAAAATAAAAATAAAATTGAAACTTTATTTGTTAAAAAAATAACAGGAGAGGCAAATGTTGAAAAAGTAAGGAGTTTTCCCAAGTGTAATTACAAATTTCCCCTTAAATCCTGCTCTTTTTCCAATGCCTCAAATAAAGCTTTAAAATTTCCTTTACCAAAACTTTTTGCTCCCTTACGCTGAATGATTTCAAAAAATAATGTAGGCCTGTCTTCCAAAGGTTTGCTGAAAATTTGCAACAAATAACCTTCGTCATCACGGTCAATTAAAATACCCAGTTCGCTCAATGGTTTTAAATCTTCATCAATTTTACCCACACGGTTTAAAACCGTTTCGTAATAACTATCCGGAATTTTTAAAAACTCAATACCACGTTTTTGTAATTCGGTTACGGTTTCAATAATATTAGCTGTTGCAATGGCCACATGCTGTACGCCTTCGCCATTGTAAAAATCTAAATATTCTTCTACCTGGCTTTTCTTTTTTCCTTCGGCAGGTTCGTTAATAGGGAATTTTACAAACCCATTTCCATTGCTCATTACCTTGCTCATTAATGCAGAGTATTCGGTAGAAATATCTTTATCATCAAAACTTAAAATATTTTTAAAGCCCATTACCTCTTCATAAAATTTTACCCATGGGTTCATCTGGTTCCATCCCACATTGCCCACGCAATGATCTACATATAATAATCCTGTTGAAATGGGATTGTAATTCGATTTCCATTCTCTGAAACCAGGCATAAATGGACCTGTGTAATTTTTTCTCTCTACAAAAAGATGCACTGTTTCGCCATAGGTATGAATACCGCTTAAAACCACTTCGCCATTATCATCTTTTAAAGTGGTTGGGGTTAAATAAGATTTGCCACCACGTTTGGTAGTTTCTTGCCATGCACTTGTGGCGTCTTCTACTTTCAATGCTAATATTTTTACACCGTCGCCATGTTTGTAAATATGCTCGGCTATTTCATTATCCGTTCTTAAAGGTGTAGTTAAAACAAAAGTCAATTTATTCTGGCGGATAACATAGCTCACTTTATCTTTTACACCGGTTTCGGGCCCTGCATAGGCAAGGCTTTGAAAACCAAAAGCAGTTTTATAAAAATGTGCTGCCTGCTTGGCATTGCCCACATAAAATTCTACATAATCGGTGCCCTGCAGCGGTAAAAAATCTATTACAGTATTATTATCAGTTATTATTTGTGCTGTTGTTGTTTGCATTGTAATTAATTTGAAGTGAAGAATTTTTGCCCGCTGATTTCGCAAAATATGCAGATCATATTTTCTGCGGTATCAGCGTTATCTGCGGAAGAATATCAAATTAAAGCACCGTATCCATGGCAAGCGCAAGCATTAACAAAGAATAGTTATTGCGCCTGTCGGTAAAAATTTTATGTGGATAATCAGGTTGCATCTGGAACAAAAATATGCAATCTTATTCAGTAATAGTAATAAAGAAAGTTGTTAAAAAATGCCCGTTTATTTTTGGATGTTGATAAAAATTATTTTTTTATTCTTACCTGCATAGCATAATTATACGTATCCAACGGCGTAATAATTATTTTTTCGGGAGCAGCAAAATGCAGGTAGCTATACAATTTTTCTTTTGTAAAACGTTGGCTCCAAAAACCTTCTTTGGTGGCGGTAAAAGAATCCTGGGCATCAGTAATTACCGTCATGCCCATTTTATTATACGATTCTTCCTGTTTTTGGCGTGTACTCTCGTTATCAAGATAACAGGCTCCTAATACCAATTCTCCTCCGGGGTTTAAAAGATTATACGCAGCAGAAAAAATGGTTTCAAACTTTTCATTTTTTGAAAGGTCGAGCCTTTGCACGGAGTTTTTATAATTTTCAAAAGAAAAATTATCAGGATAAAAATTGCCCGCTGTAAACCAGGTAGTAATTACTAAATCGTATTTTTTTTGCCATTTGTCTAAATTAGTGGCTTCAAAAAAATGTGCGGTTACTTTATTTTGAATGTGCAGCTCTGCAATATTTTTATTTGAAATGTCAACGCATGCCATTGCATTATCTGTACCATCATATTCACCCACCACATCCCAAATTTCTTTTACACCGCATAAATGTTTGGGGATACGGGCATTGCCAATGCCGATATCTAAAATGGAAATGGGTGCGTTTTTCTTTATTGCCAGTTCAGTAATTACTTTTTTCAGCTCAATAAATTCGGCCCATTGCGCCTGTATTAAATGTTCGGAAATATAACTGAGGTCGAAAGATTTTTCTACCGTATTGGTATTATCATACATTGCCATAACAAAATCAATTTATTTTTTGAGCCACCATTACAAAGGTATCAAATGCGTAAGAAGGTTTTGCAATCATTTCAAGAACATGAAAGCCAGCCAACTGCAAAAAAATTATCATTTCGTCTTTGGTGAAGGTCCTGATGGCTGTAGTGTCTTCGCCAATTGCTGTCAATTGCCCGTTTTCATTTTCGTAATAAAAAAAAGAATTCCATACAAAAGACCAGCTATCTGTAAAGGTCGGTTCCCAAAAACTTTCACGCAGATAAGTTTTATTTTGAAAGTTTACTTTATGAATCATTTTTTTTGATGGAAAAGTTATTGGCACAAATTGATTGGCATCTATACAATCGAAACATACAATACCCGGCGATTTTAAATTTTTATGGATGCATTGTAAAGTATCCAGCACTTCTTTATTTTGTATAAGATGGCTGATGGTACGTCCGGTAAAAATACATGCGTCAACTTTTGTTTCTAATTCAAAAGCCCTCATATCACCTGCCATAAATTTACCCTGTGCGTTATTTTTCTTAGCAATATTCAGCATGCCCTCACTAAAATCCATTCCTGTATAATCAAAATTATTTTTTATAAAACGGCTTGCAAGGTTTCCTGTACCGCATCCCGTTTCCAATAAAGAGTGGCAATTGTATTTGCGAAGAATATTGCTGTAAAACTCATATTCTTCATCGTAGTTATTAAAGCTTTGGTACATCGCTTCGTAAACCGCTGAAAGATTTGTATAAAGATTACTCATTGTTTTAATCAATTTTTATTTCAAATAAGCTCAATGTTACTGAGTCGTAATGTTTAGGCAGGGCATCAGATTTTATCTCTCCGGATAATCCTAAAAAAGTAAAACCGTTATTGGTATAATGCTCAATAAGTTTTTGATTATCGCCCCAGGTATCCATCCTTATAAATTGTTTATTATTTTCTTTACAATATTTTTTTGCCCACGCTACAATATCTTTTACGTAGTTATTTCCTCTAAACAATGGATGCGTTACAATGCGGTGTATATAGATTGATGGCTGGTTATCTTTTTCGCCCCAAATGGCCACATCATTAAATGTTATTGCAAAAATGCAAACAATACTATCATCAACCATTATTTTCCATTGCCGGTTTTCTTTAATTTCCTTTTCTACAAGCCCGGCATCAAACCCCTGCCAGTGTTTATTAAATTTTGTTTTTTGAAAAGCTATGGCAGCATCGTACAATTTAAATATTGCTTCCGTATCGGCTATTGTGCTGTTAATAATTTCCATCTTTGCTCTAATTTTTAAAATAAAAAAGGGTTGATGCATTTTCATGTCATCAACCCTTTTTAAAACAACTGCTAAATGATATGGTTTTTCAACTATTTAATTTTTAAAATTTATAATTAAACGACAAATTAAACATTGTACCTAATTGGCTAAATTGAGAACCATCATAAGTAGTGATGTTGTAACGTCCGTCAAATGTAAGATTTAGATCTTCGTTACGCAATAAAGCAGGGTTGTTTACAATGGCATTTGCAGAAGCAGATCCATCAGATTTGATTTTGTATTTAGGTATAACATTAAAAATGTTATTGATGTTGAATGCAATAGATAATTTATCAGTTGCTTCAAAATTTATACCTAAATCAGTAACTGCTGCTGTTTTAAATTCGGTGTATAATCCCGGATTAGAAAAATCTGCCTGTTTAAATTTGGTTGGTCCAAAAACTGTATTGTTTAATGAAAGCCCCAATTTCCCTGCTTCATAATTTACACCAAAAATGTATTTAAACTTTGGTCTTGATGTAAACATCAAAGCATCCTGCGTAGCATTAAAAACTGTTTGCCCAGCTAATGTACCTGTTAAAGCCTTTACACTTGCAGGGTTATTTACTGCGCCATCAACTTTATTATCAATAGTGTAGTTACCTGATAAATTAAGTACTACTTTGCCTTTTCCAAGTTTTATATTTCTGTACTCGGCAACAAAATCTAAACCAGAGGTAATAGAATTAATTGCGTTTACAAAAAACGCTTGCCCGCCAGTACCAAAATCAACCAAATTACCTAATACAATTCTGTCTTTTACTTTAATATTATAATAATCAAAAGTTACGCTAAAATCTCTACCGGGTTTTACACCAACACCAAAAGTTAAGTTGGTTGATTTTTCTGCTTTTAATTTTGGTACCCCATTTGTTCTTGCTGCTGTAGAAACATTATTTATAATTCCGGTAATCTGAATTGATCCGCCAGAAAAAGTAGATTGAGATTTCTCTGTATAAATTTGATGTAAAGATGGTGCCCTAAAACCTGTAGAAGCAGATCCTCTAAAAGTTAATTTATCATCCAAAGCTTTATATCTTGAACTTACTTTCCAAACAGTTGCATTTCCAAAATCGCTATAGCTTTCGCCACGAACGGTACCATTTAATAAGAAATCTTTAGTAACATCATACGACATATCAAAATATGCACCAAGGTTGTAACGGTTAAATTTTCCAGAATTTTCAGGTGTGTTTCCCTGATAAGAATCAGCCCCCAAACCATCGTAAGATTGTTTATCGCCTGCTATAACTTCAAAATTTTCTGTTCTAACCTCAGACCCAAAACCAATGCTTAAGTTGCTGGCAACTACTTTGGAGATATCTAAGTTACCCACTAAATGCCTGAATTTTGTTCCGCCTGGTTTAAAGGTATTTTGACCAATATAAACATTAGGGTTAGGTGCATATATAAAATTACCCGAAGCATCTTTAGACCTGTTTTGAGAATTAGTTACTGTATAATCCTGAGAGTTTCCGCCGGTTGTTAAACTTACATCTGTAAGCCAGCCATTATTTTTAGATTTAAAACCTAATGTAGCATTATAATCGTTTAAATCGCCAATAAAAGTGGGCACATAACCAATATAAGAAGCCGGAGTGCCTGTACCATATAAAGAAGCTAAATAGGGCATATCTGAAACTTTTCTCCAATAAGGTGCTCTGTAATTAGCGTAAGAGTTTACTTTTTTGAAAACATAAGCAGCATTGTAATAAATTTTTGTTGTTGAGCTTAAGTCGTTTCCTCCGTTTACCTCAAATTTTGCAGCTGAAGTTTCTGGTGCTCCATTAATATTACCGCCATCTTTTTTTAAATTTAAAAAGGCCTGTGTAGTAGCCAAAGGAACGCCCCAGTAAGCAGCTTCGTCGGCAGCACTTAAAGTACCAGGCCTGTTTGCTAAACCTACTTTAGATAAATCAATAGTATAATTAATAAACCCTTTTTCGCCAACGGTAGATCCGTTATTTAAACTAATGCCATACATTTTACCATCGCCTTTACCCGTAATACCTGTTCTTACTGTTACAGCACCGCCATTGGTATTTTTCTTCAAAATAATATTCATTACACCAGCTATTGCATCAGATCCGTACTGTGCAGAAGCACCATCACGAAGAATTTCTACTCTTTCAATAGCGTCTGTAGGAATTGCAGAAATATCAGCACCGGTTTCTCCCCGTCCCGGAGATGTTTGAGTGTAAACCAATGAACTCATGTTTTTTCTTTTTCCATTTATCAAAATTAAAGTACGGCTTGGGCCCATATTTCTAATTTCATACGGATCTAATAATGATGTAGCATCATTTACTGGTGTTTGTACAGTGTTAAAAGAAGGCACACGATATTGCAAAGCTTTATCAAAGGTTGTTTGCCCTGTTGATTTTAATGATTTAGCATCAAAATTATCAACTGGCAACGGAGAATTTGCTGAAGAACGTGGTAAAGAACGGGTACCTACTGAAATTACTAATGACTCAAGATTTTGATCGTCTATTAATAATTCGGCATCTACTGTTTTTTGTTCGCCACCCTCAGTTTTAATATTTAAAGTTTGAGAAATATAGCCAACAGATGAAAAAGAAATTGTTTTATCACCATCTTTAATTGTTAGAGAATATTTGCCGTTAGCATCTGTAGTAGTGCCACGGTTTGATGGTTTTGCTAAAACACTTACACCCGACAAAGGCGTTCCTTTACTTGTAACTGTACCGCTTACAACTGCCAAAGGTGCAACTGCCACAGTTGTAACAACAGCTTCTTGCTTAGGCTTTATTATTACAGTTTTTTCTACAATGGTATAAGTTAATGGTTGCTGTTTAAGGCACAGGTCCAGCACTTCCTGTATAGTAGCATCTTTTACATCAATATTTACCTTTGTTGCTTTTTCTACATTTTGATTGCTGTAGATAAAAAAGTAATCGCTTTGTTTGCGTATTTCTTTAAATACTTTTTCGAGAGATACATTTTTTTTAGAAATGGTAATTTTTTGCCCGAACCCATTTGCACTCACATGCAAAGCAGCTGCAAACAAAAAAATAACAACCAATTTCATAATCTTAATGGTTTTGGTTAGTAGCCCCTGCTTTTTAAGCAATGGATTACAAGTAACATTTTTCATACTTTTGTAATGTTTGAGATTAATAAATAATAAGCAGTCTAAGACAGGATTGTATTAAAAAAAATTAACTCAGATACCTGCCGGAAGTGCTGCAAACATTTCCGGTTTTTTCTTTTGTTAACGGTTATTAATTGTTTTTAAAGTTTAATTATTTTTTAGTTAGATAATACTGTTTGCATCACTAAGGCATTACTAAAATCTTTTTTCCTTCTATTTTAAAATGTATATCACCAGTAAGTTCAAGCATTTTTAAAACCCCTGATAAATTTATATACCTTGAAATTTGTCCGGTAAATCTTCTGCTGGTAACGTTGCCCTGGTAACTGATATCTGCATCGTACCACCGGTTTAACTGTTGCATTATTGTTTTAATATCGTTATTTTCAAAAAAGAACATGCCATTTTTCCAGGCCAGGTCTTTTTCAATTTCTGCATCAGTAATAATAATGGCGCCATTATTATCAAGGCTTGCCTGTTTACCCGGTTTTAATAAACCCACAGCACTGCCTTTTGTAACCTTTACAGCACCTTCAAGTAAAGTAGTTTTTATTTCGCTTTCTTCATTATAAGCCATTACATTAAAATGCGTACCCAGCACCTGCACATTCATTTCGCTTACAGTAACATTAAAAGGCATTGCAGCATTTTTTTCTATTTCAAAATAGGCTTCGCCGGATAGTTCAACATTTCTTTGTTTACCTGTAAAGGCAGTTGGAAAACGTAAGGATGATGCAGCGTTGAGCCAAACTTTTGATCCATCGGAAAGTACAATTTGGTACATGCCGCCTTTAGGTGTACTGATAGTATTATATAAAACTTCGCCGTTGTTGCCCGAAGCCGTGTAAGCCAATTTACCATCCAGTTTTATAATAGTGGTATTGCCCTGGTTAGTAAGGTTACCGTTTGCGGCACTGTCTAACACAATTTTAGAACCGTCAGCCAGTGTTAATACAGCTTTATTTCCCCCGGGTGCCATATCTGCACTATTAGTTTTTGCAACTTGCTGCTTAAGGTTGTTTTTACCCAACCCCAATTTATAAAAAGTAAATATCCCAAATAACAAAATAGCTGCTGCGGCTATCTTAAACCATGTTCTTTTAAAAATGGGGATCATTTTATTTTTTTCTGCTGCAATTTGTTTTTTTATCCCGGCATAAGTTTCATCAGCTGCATTACCCCATGTTGCTTTAGAGCCTGGCCAAGTATCATCCATTTCTAAATTTTGCATGATGATATCCCTTAATAATAACTCATTTTCCTGCACATTAAAATACTCCAGTAATGCCTCCACCTCAGCAGGTGTACATTGATTGTTCAAATATTTTTTAAATAGATATAGCATATCGTTTGGTAATTTTCGTAGTAGGTTACTATATAAATACGCATGCCACAAAGATATGCTCTGCTGCTAAGTGATATATTTTAAAATGAACTATGAGGCCATGGAGAAAGATAAAGCTAACAGAGAAAGTAAGGCATGCTCATGTTTTATAAAAAAAGCACGGATTGCCTTAGTTGCTTTTACAATATGATCGCTGATGGTGGAAACTGAAATACCCAGCAGTTCACTTACTTCTTTGTAACTTTTATCTTCTATTTTACAAAGCCTGAAAATTTGCTGGCGCTGAGGAGAGAGTGATTTGATGGCATTTTCGAGAAGAAGTGCAGTTTCTTTGTTTAAAAGCATTTCTTCTATATGCAGATATTCAGCTGGTGAAATAGTTATTAAATGAGCGGCCCTTTTTTTATCCCTTGCAGCCTGGCGGAAAAAATCATACACATTATTTTCTGCAATTTTTAAAATGTAGCAGCTAAAAGGTTTTTCAATATCTACCTGTTGCCTGTTTTTCCACACTTTTAAAAAAACATCCTGTAAAAGTTCCTGTGCATCTTTATCCGATTTTACAAATCTGAATAAATTACCATAAAGTTTTATGCTGTATTGTTTGTAAATTTTTTCAAAAGCAAGCTCATTACCTAACTGCATTTGCTGCAGAAGCTGTTTTTCATCGTATTAGAATTGCTCATCCATGGATATTACCAAGATTTTTACCCGCTAAAAATAATTAATTTAAGCCAAAGTATTTTTTCTAAAATAATTTTGATACTTACCTATATTTGCCAGCATGAAAAATGTTGGAATACTAGGTGGTGGCCAGTTGGGCAGAATGCTTTTACAAGCCGCTGCAAATTACCCTGTTAAAACTTATATAATGGAAAATGATGACGCCTGCCCTGCTGCTCATCTCTGCCATCATTTTACAAAAGGAGATATTACAAATTTTGATGACGTTTATAATTTTGGAAAAGGTTTAGATGCCATTACTATCGAAATAGAAAGCGTAAACGAAGAAGCACTTGAAAAATTAGAAAGTGAAGGTGTAAAGGTTTACCCTAAACCATCTGCATTAAAAATTATTAAAAATAAAATTTTACAAAAGCAATTTTATAAAGACAATCAAATACCCACCAGCGATTTTGTAATTACTCAAAATAAAAATGAATTAAACCAACACCAAAATTTTTTACCTGCTGCTCACAAAGTGGGTAAGGGTGGTTATGATGGCCGTGGTGTAGAGTTGATGAAAACAACTGCCGATTTTGCAAAAGGTTTTGATGCACCTTCTGTTTTAGAAAAGTTAGTACAGATAAAAAAAGAAATCGCAGTAATAATTGCTGTAAACGATAAAGGCGAAAATGCTTTGTACCCGCCTGTAGATATGGTTTTTGACCAGCGTTTAAATTTACTGGAGTTTCAAATAAGTCCTGCCGATTTACCCGAAAAAGTTTTATGGAAAGCAGAAGCTATTGCATTAAAAGTGGTAAAAGATTTAAAAAGTCCCGGCATTTTTGCAGTAGAATTATTTGTGGATATTGATAATAATGTTTTGGTAAACGAAACTGCGCCAAGAGTGCATAACAGCGGCCATCATACAATTGAAGCCAATTACAGCAGCCAGTTTGATATGTTGTGGCGCATTATGCTTAATTATCCTTTAGGCTGTACAGAACATATTTTACCGGCAGCCATTGTAAATTTATTGGGTGCAGAAGGGTTTAACGGCGAAGCATATTACGAAGGATTAAACGAAATTTTACAGTTAGACAATGTATTTGTACACATCTACGGAAAAACAAATACTAAGCCCGGCCGCAAAATGGGGCATGTAACTATTTTAAGTAAAGAAAAGCAGGAGCTTATTCACCAGGCCAACAGAATAAAACATACTTTAAAAGTAGTGTCGAAAATGTAAATTTACAGCCTGAATCTGCCAAAAATAATTCGCTCAAATTTCTTAAAGTAATTAAATTATGCAATATTTATTATTGATCAATTTTTAATTAATAATGTTACATGATTCATATAAATGCCTGAGTAGTTACCAAAAAAAATCGAAATATACCTTTTAGCAAATAGCAAGTTTATAAACGACAGTTTTTTTATAAATTGTAGTCTAATATTAAAATTGAACCAAGTGTTGGAAAAAATAAAGTTGATCACTGCCTTTTCAGGCCTTTTAGTGTTATTCAGTTGCCAGTCTTCTTCAAAAGAAGAAAATAAAAAAGCTTCAAAACCAGCCGCTCCTCCAGCTGCAAAAGTTGATGGATATATTGTTAC
>NZ_JANPCM010000260.1:0-3090 GCF_031430955.1 Ferruginibacter sp. | reverse complement strand
CATACAAAAAGCAAAAACGTTACAGTGTATTTTGATTATTTACCACAGGAAGATCATGCTACCATTACACACCAGGCTATTTTTAATGCACTGAGATTATTGTATCCTTTGAAAAGTAAATAATTTATTCAACGTTTTACTAAAAATCATTAATTAAGTTAGCGTCATCAAAATTGTATTATATTACGACAAAATCAAACAAAAAACAATATGGTGCTTCTTTCAGAATGGAACGATGGTGCTGTTGCACTTATTTTATTGCTGTTTCTCATTCCTGTAGTTATTGTTTTCCTTATATCGCTTTTTTTAGTGCGTCTGTCTCCTAAAGCAAAATATTTTATTGATAGTACAAAAAAAGAAAAACCTGTTTTATACTTTGTGATTCTTGCTTTATTTTTGAGCTTATCTGCTTTCATAGTTTACTGTTTCTTTAATTTTAAATAGTTGCTGAGTAATACTAAAATTATTTTTTCTCCATTAACAGTACAGTTAACTTAGCGCTGAAATAATTTACAACACTTGAGTACAATAAATATTTACACCGATGGTGCAGCAAGAGGCAACCCCGGCCCCGGCGGTTACGGCGCTATATTAATGTGGAATAACCACCGTAAAGAATTATCGCAAGGCTACCGGCTTACCACTAATAACCGTATGGAATTACTTGCCGTTATTACTGCATTGGAAGCTTTAAAAAAAGCAGAACATCCAGTGCATATTTATTCCGACAGCCAGTATGTGGTAAAGGCAATTAGTGAAGGGTGGCTTAACACCTGGATAAAAACAAACTTTAAAGGCGGCAAAAAAAACAGCGATCTGTGGAAACACTATTACGAAATATCGAGACAATTTAAAATTACCATGCACTGGGTAAAAGGTCATGCTACTAATCCTTTTAATAACCGTTGCGATGAACTGGCCACAGCTGCTGCAGATGGGAAAGATTTACTTATAGATGAATGGTACGAAGAGAATGAATATGAAAAAAAATAATGAAGCAAATAAAAATACAGTTTGCAGCTGGAGCGGTGGTAAAGACAGTTGCTTTGCATTAATGCAGGCAATAAAAAATAACTATACCCCATCAGTTTTATTAAACGTTTTAAATGAAGACGGGCAAATATCCCGAAGCCATGGCATACCTGCTGCCATTTTACAATTACAGGCTAAGGCCGCCGGCTTACCCATACAGTTAGTAGCCAGCAGCTGGGCAGACTATGAAACAAAATTTACTGCAACATTACAGCAACTTAAAAATGATTATAGTTTAACGCATGCAGTATTTGGTGATATTGATTTACAAGCTCACCGGGACTGGGAAGAAAAAGTTTGCGCCAATGCAGACCTTACCGCAATATTACCATTATGGCAGCAGGACAGAGAGCAATTAGTTATGCAAATGCTTGATGCTGGTATAAAAACAATCATTGTAAGCTGTAACGAAATAATGGGGCCCGATTTTTTGGGAAGATTGATAGATGAAGATTGTGTAACTGATTTAAGAAGTGCAGGTGCGGATGTTTGTGGTGAGAATGGTGAATTTCATACCCTGGTTTTAGATTGCCCGCTTTTTACAAACCCTGTTGATGTTATAGTTACAGATAAAATACTGCATGACAAATATTGGTTTACAAAGCTGCAGGCAAAATAAAACCTGCCGTTTACAGGGGCAGGTTTTAAAATAATTTATGGAGATTCCTATCAGGCTAACTGTGTATTTGTTGAGAATACAGTTTTCTTTATAAATGCATAAGCACCAAAAAGTAAAGCGGTAAAAAAGAAATTACTCATAAAAGTATTCAGCAGCATATTGCCAAAAAATTCGTTTTTATAAAACGGTATTGCAGCTGTATAACATGCTATTAATCCATTAAATGTTTTTGGGTAATAAGCACCTGTTAACCACATTCCAAAATTAGAAAGTATAAAAAATATTACACCACTCCAAACGCAGGCGAACAAAATATTTTTAGTATTTACTTTTTTAATTTGTGTAGCAAGAAAAGTAATTAATATAAATGCGCCATATACAAAGGTCTGGCTTATATCATAAAAACCCGGTGTACTGGTAAATAATTCAAATAAGATATCGCTCAGCAATAAAGCTCCTAATGGTAAAATAAGTGCGTACTTCTTATTAGTAATTACAGCGCCTCCAAAAATTGCCAGTGATGCAATGGGTGCAAAATTAGGCGGATGCGGAATTAATCTTGAAATTGCTGCTACTAATATCAGCGCCGCTGCCGAAAATATCAATTGCTTATTTTGAGTCTTCATTTGTTATGATTATTTGCAGCAAAAATAAGCAATAATATTTCCCCTGCATCATTTTGTAACTGCAATTATCCTCAGGTTGTTAATTAGTCTTTTAATTCCCAATAACTCCTGGAGGGTCTATAACTCTTGGAGGATTAATTTAAAGAATCTTTGCATTTAAAAGAAAACCCTCCAGAAGTTTTGTATTAACTAACTTTTGGAGGGTTAATTTAAAGAGTTTTTAAATTAGAAAGGAAACCCTCCAAGAGTTTTGCAAGAACCCTACGGTTGTTCCGTTTAAATTATCTTTGAAAAATGGCACAGCATAACCAAACCGGCAGCACAGGCGAAACAATGGCAGTAAAATATTTTACTGAAAATGGCTTTACTCTTTTGCATCAAAACTGGCGGCACAGCCATTGGGAAGTGGATATTATTGCTGCAAAAGAAAATGTGCTGCACTTTATAGAAGTAAAAACCCGGCGTACAAAAAAATTCGGCCATCCCGAAGAAGCCGTTTCAAAAAAGAAAATACAAAATTTAATAAATGCTTCAGAAGAATTTTTATACCAATTCCCTCAATGGAAAAGAATTCAGTTTGATATTCTTTCTATTACCATTTTAAAAAACGAACCGGTAGAATATTTTTTTATTGAAGACGTGTTTTTGTGATTTCGGATTTGCGATTTCTGATTTCGGATTTCCTTAAATTTTAAGTACCCTGCCATTTACAAAAGACCTTTGTAAATCAAAGAAAATCATAAATCCGAAATCCGAAATCTAAAATTTCCCAGCTGCTTCCATCATTTTCTCTACCAGCTTATATGTTGCCGG
>NZ_JANPCM010000259.1:0-12558 GCF_031430955.1 Ferruginibacter sp. | reverse complement strand
TCATTAGTCGTTTTTTTGGTGTTAAAATTTTATTAATTGTTTTGGATGGCTCTGCAATATGGGCAAAATAATTTAAAAAATGCTTCATGAGTTAAAAAAATGTGTATAAAATAGGCATTTTTATTTATTACATTTTATTGTAAAATAAGCTTCGTTGCTGCTTATACGTTACTTTAAGTATCTTGCAATCAAATAATTAATTATGGCTGGTACAATTAAAGAAATAAAAAAAGTAACTACCAACACCCTGCAAAAAATGAAAGCCTCCGGGGAGAAAATTGCTATGATAACGGCTTATGATTTCTCTTTTGCAACTATTTTTGATGCAGCAGGCATTGATATTATTTTAGTGGGCGACAGTGCCAGTAATGTAATGGCCGGCCACGTTACCACGTTGCCCATTACACTGGATCAAATGATCTATCATGCACAAAGTGTGGTAAGAGCAAGAGAAAGAAGCCTGATTGTTTGTGATATCCCCTTCGGTTATTACCAATCCAACTCAGATATTGCTCTGGCCTCTGCAATACGAATAATGAAAGAAAGCGGCGCTAATACTGTTAAATTAGAAGGCGGCGAAGAAGTATTGGACTCTGTTAAAAAAATTGTAAGTGCAGGCATTCCAGTTATGGGGCATTTAGGTTTAACGCCACAATCAATAAACAAATTTGGTACTTATGTAGTACGGGCAACCGAAGAACAGGAAGCCAATAAATTAAGAAAAGATGCTTTGCTTTTACAGGAGGCCGGATGTTTTGGCATTGTGCTTGAAAAAATTCCGGCAGCATTGGCAAAAGAAGTTACCGAAAGTTTAAGCATACCCACCATTGGTATTGGCGCCGGTAGCTATTGCGACGGGCAGGTTTTGGTAATGCATGATATGCTGGGCATTAATACCGAATTTAAACCACGTTTTTTACGCCAGTATTTAAATTTAAGCGAACAGGTTACTGGTGCTGTAGAGCAGTATATAAAAGATATTAAGAGTAATGATTTTCCGAACGAAAATGAGCAATATTAAAATAACTATTTTTTAAGCGGTGTTGTAAATTTGCATGCTAAATATTTAAAATGAAATTCCTATCTCAATTAAAGATTCAAAAAAATAATAACGGTGTTTCCACAGGTTTGATTTGGCCAAAAGCTAAAGGCGAAAAAATAAACTCCTTCTCCCCTGTTGATGGTAAATTGATTGCTGCAGTAACCGGTGCCGATAAAAATAATTACGATGCTGTAATTGCAAAAGCACAAAGTGCATTTGCAATATGGCGGCAATGGCCAGCACCAAAGCGTGGCGAAATCGTTAGGCAGGTTGGTGAAGAATTAAGAAAAAGTAAACAGGCGCTGGGTGAGCTGGTAAGTTATGAAATGGGTAAGAGTTTACAGGAAGGCTTAGGCGAAGTACAGGAAATGATCGACATCTGCGATTTTGCGGTGGGTTTATCAAGACAACTGCATGGTTTAACTATGCATAGTGAACGACCCGGGCACAGAATGTATGAACAATATCATCCTTTGGGGATTGTGGGTGTAATATCTGCTTTTAATTTCCCGGTGGCGGTTTGGAGCTGGAATGCAGCTTTGGCATGGGTTTGCGGCGACGTTTGTGTATGGAAGCCCAGCGAAAAAACGCCATTGTGTGCTATAGCGTGTCAAAATGTTATTCAATCGGTATTTAAAAAAAATGATGTACCCGAAGGTGTTAGTAACATAATTATTGGTGGCCGAAATGTGGGAGAATGGATGAGCAACGACCCACGCATGCCGCTAGTTTCTGCAACAGGCAGCACAAGAATGGGTAAAGCAGTGGGTAAAGCAGTGGGAGAAAGATTAGGAAGAAGCCTGCTGGAACTTGGTGGTAACAACGCCATCATCATTACAAAAAATGCAGATTTGGATATGGCATTAATTGGTGCCGCATTTGGTGCAGTGGGTACTGCAGGCCAAAGATGCACCTCTACCCGAAGATTAATTATTCATGAGTCGGTGTATAATAAGTTTAAAGAAAAATTAGTGCATGCATACAGTCAATTAAAAATTGGTAATCCTCTTAACGAAAAAAATCATGTGGGTCCGCTGATTGATAAAGATGCGGTAAAAATGTATTTAGATGCTATTGAAAAATGCAAAGCCGAAGGCGGAAAATTTATTGTAGAGGGTGGCGTAATAAAAGGTAAAGGATTTGAAAGCGGTTGCTATGTACAACCTTGTATTGCCGAAGCAAAAAATCAGTTCACCATTGTACAGCACGAAACTTTTGCTCCTATTTTATACGTAATGAAATATAAAACGCTGGAGGAAGCCATTGCAATGCAAAACGGAGTTCCGCAAGGTTTATCATCTGCAATTATTACAAATAATTTAAGAGAGGCAGAAGCATTTCTTTCGCAGTCCGGCAGCGATTGCGGCATTGCTAATGTAAATATTGGAACTAGCGGTGCAGAAATTGGTGGTGCATTTGGTGGAGAAAAAGAAACAGGTGGCGGCAGAGAAAGTGGCAGTGATGCATGGAAGGTTTATATGAGAAGACAAACCAACACTATTAATTACACAGATAAATTGCCTCTGGCACAGGGAATAAAATTTGATTTGTAGTTAAATTGTAAACGTCAGTGTTTTATTTTCTATATTTATATTGATTTTTTTAGACACATTACCAAAATGCCCCAAAGCTTACGAATAAAATTTACTTTTAAAAAAGTATTTGCAGCATTACTGCTTTTATTTTTATCGCAGCGTTCTGCTGCCCAAACTAAATATGGTGTAACCGCAGGCGTGGGTAAAACCTCTCTTTACAAATTTCCTTTTTCGCCGGAAGATTATAACCGGTATTCATCTGTAACAAGTTGGTGGGCCGGTTTAACAGTCGATTTACCACTTACAAAAAATGGAGTAAATTTATTTGGTGCTGTTCTGTATAACCAAAAAGGTTATTCTTATTCAATGAAAAAAGAAACAGGTGCCAATAATACTGTTAAAGATTCTGGTTTTATACAAAGTGTAAACTATGCCGATATTAATATTAACCTGCGTAAAAGATTTGTATTTAATGAAACCAATAGTTTTTTTGCAGGTACAGGGCCGGTACTCAGTTTTTTTACCGGTGGCAAAGAAAAAATTGCCGTAAATTATTTTGGTACTACTCTCCCGCAGATTAACAATACAAACAGTAAACTTGTAAAAGGTACTGGTCCCGGAAAATATACACCCACATTTTTTAGCTGGGGTTTTGCAGCAGGTTTTGAAATTAACAACTTTTCCATCTTTATAAATGCATGCATACCGCTTACTGATTATTACCAGGATGCACAAAATGCAGTTAAGCATAAAGTAAAATCGTTTGGTATAAATGTTGGTTATGCATTATTCAGCCATGCTAAAAAAGAATTTAAAAAAGAGAAAGATAAAACGGTTTACATACCTGTTGTTATAGACAGCCTTGGTGATGATGATGGCGATGGAATTGTAAATGTTAATGATAAATGTCCTGGGCATAAAGGCACATTAAAATATTTTGGTTGTCCTGTGCCCGACACTGATGGCGACGGAATAAATGATGATCATGATAAATGTATTACAGTTGCAGGCAGTATGGCAAACAATGGTTGTCCATCTTTCACTGATAGTATTAAATCAATTAAAAATGATACAGCCTGCTACACGATATATTTTGAACCCGGCAAAAGTATTTTGCGTTCAGAAGGATATAACACCCTTGCAATTGTAATAAAACTGTTAAAAGAAAATCCCAAACTGGTAGCGGTATTTACCGGGCATACCGATAACGTGGGAAGTGTGGATGCTAATTATAAACGTTCGTTGGGCAGATCAAGTGTTTGTGCCGATCATGTAGCAAGTTATTACATAAGTAAAGGCCGTTTAACCATAGTTTCGGCAGGTAATAAAAAGCCTGCAGCAGATTTAAACGACCCCATGCTGCAATGGAAAAACAGAAGGGTTGAAATTTGCGTATTTGAAAACAAATAATGATGTAAGAGCCGACTGATACCATTTAACATACAAATAGCAAGCTGTATAATTTTCTTTACTAACTTTGAAAAAAAGTAAAAAAGTATATGAATAAAACTCTTATTGTATTTTTAATCTGCTCCCTTATTTTTACCCAAAGTCAGGCCCAAAAAGAAGCCACCCCTAATGGCTGGCATTTGATGGATAAAGAAACCGACGGTTATTATGGTGTTAGTGCCGCAAAAGCCTACAATTTTTTAACTGCTAAAAAACTTAAAAGCAAAACTGTTATTGTTGCAGTTATAGACAGTGGTATTGATACACTGCACGAAGATTTAAAAGCTGTGCTGTGGACCAACCCAAAAGAAATACCCGGCAATGGTATTGATGACGACCGCAATGGCTACATTGATGATGTACATGGCTGGAATTTTTTAGGAGGAAAAGATGGCCGTAATGTGGGTGAAGACAGTTACGAAGCAGCAAGGGTTTATCATGGGTTAAAAGCAAAATACGAAGGAAAAGAAAAAGAGGATATTAATCCGAAAGATGTTGCCGAATTTGAAAGCTGGAAAAAAGCAAAAGCAAAAATATTAGGCGAAGGAGATAATGAACCCGGTATTGACCTTGTGGTATTAAAAAGGATGTTATCCAGCACACAAAAAAGTGACAGTATATTAAAAATTGCCCTGGCGAAAGAAGTATATACCGGTAACGAATTAAATGCTTTTATACCAGCCGACGCAGTACAAAAAACCTCTAAAAATGCATTGCTGGGATTAATGAAAGCTAATAACCAGTTAGACGCTACCAATAAAGAATTTGTAGAAGGGTTTTCAGAATTTGTTGCTGGAGAAGATAAAAAAGAAGTATCTAAAAATACCCCGCCAAAAAATTACAGGCAGGAAATTGTAGGTGATGATGAAACCAATTTGAATGACAGAAATTATGGCAACAACGATTTAATGGCAAACACACCAATGCATGGTACCCACTGCAGTGGTATAATTGCAGCGGCACGTAATAATGGTAAAGGTATGGATGGTATTGCGGATAATGTACGCATTATGATGGTACGTGCTGTACCCGATGGCGATGAGCATGATAAAGATATTGCCAATGCAATTCGCTATGCAGTTGATAACGGTGCACTAATTATAAGCATGAGTTTTGGTAAAGATTTCAGTCCGCAAAAACAATGGGTGGATGATGCTTTCCGCTATGCCGAAAGTAAAAATGTTTTATTAGTGCATGCAGCAGGTAACGATGCAAAAGATGTTGATACAGAAGATAATTTTCCCAGCCCTGTTTATATTAATGCAAAATTCAGAGCAAGTAATGTAATAACTGTTGGTGCAAGTGGTGATACTAAAAACGGCGGACTTACTGCATCATTCAGCAACTACGGAAAAAAAGAAGTAGATGTTTTTTCACCTGGTGTAAGAATTTATTCTACGCTGCCCGGTGGTAACACTTACGGTAATTTACAGGGTACCAGTATGGCCTGCCCGCTGGTAGCCGGTATTGCAGCGTTAACTTTGGAATACTTCCCCACCCTTTCGGCGAAGCAATTAAAATTTGTTATAGAAAAATCTGCTAAGCAGCCCGATTATAAAGTAAACAAACCCGGCAGCGATGAAATGGTAAACCTTAGTGATATCAGTAAAACTGGCGGAATAGTAAATGCATACGAAGCATTAAAATTAGCAGCTACTTTAAAAGGCGAAAGAAAAACACCAAAAGTGGTTTTACCAAAACCTAAAATGATAAAAACTAAAAAAGGATAAATTTTTAAAAACTTCCGAAGCAATTAAACTTCGGAAGTTTTTTTTAGAGGGTATTTATTTTTTTGCTGTTTTCAAATATTATTGCTGCTAAATATTTTACATGCAAAATCTTTTAACACACATAAAAAATTATTCACCGTTAAGCAGCGAAGCTCAACATGCACTGCAGGATTATTTTGAAAAAAAAACGTTTTCAAAAAATGAATATTTACTTACGCAGGGGCAGGTTTGCAGGAATTTATATTTTTTAGAAAAAGGCGCACTCAGGGGATTTTATGATTTGGATGGAAAAGAAATAACGCACTGGTTTGGTTTTGAAAATGATTTTGTTACTTCCTTTCACAGTTTTATTACCGGGGAAGCGGCAGTAGAAAATATTCAATTTATAGAAGGGAGTATTTTATGGATGATCTCAAAAGAAACTTTGAACAATTTGTTTAACCAACATCACGAAATAGAAAGGCTGGTAAGAATTGTTTATGAAAAATATTATATCAGGCTGGAAGAAAGATTTGTAAATGCACAGTTTAAAGCTGCCAGTGAGCGGTACGAAAATTTATTATTACATACACCGCACATTATAGAAAGGGTGCCCTTAGGTTATATTGCCTCTTACCTTGGTATAAGCTAGGAAACACTGAGCAGGATACGCAGTAAGTTTTAACATTTGCATTGCTGCTTTTTGATAAATGTCAAAAGTTTAAGGCGTGCATACCAATAGTTTTGTTCTATAAAAAATAATTATGGAACAAAAACAAATTCAACCGCCTTCCGCTGCTTTTATTGCCGCTTCGTGGCTTGCATTATTTATTGGTGCTATTGCTTTTATCATCGGGCTATGGAATGCCAATATGCAACTGAATGAAAAAGGATATTATTTTACTGTATTGATGTTTGGCCTTTTTGCATCCATCTCTGTGCAAAAAGCAGTACGTGACCAGCTTGAAGGCATACCCGTAACCAACCTGTATTATGGCATTGCCTGGTTTGCAACACTGTTATCAATAGTATTACTTACCGTGGGTTTATGGAATGCCGAACTGGAAAAAAGCGAAAAAGGATTTTATGCGATGTCTTTTGTATTAAGCTTATTTGCAGCTGTTGCCGTGCAAAAAAACACCAGGGATGTTAAAGCATCAAAAATTAATGAGCCATTTTAAGAATAAAATATTTTTATGAATGTATATCATTAAGTCAATTTCATTTTGCTTATTAATATAGATACAACCCTGTTTTAAAAATCAGTAACTTTATTAATAAATTAAAATTTATCTCTAACAACTAAAATAAAAAACAACTGCATGATTACAATTAAAAAACACGATAACAGTTTTATTTTTGAAGTAATGGGAATGCACAAACTTTGGGCATTTAAAAGTCAGTTAACTATTCCTGCTGATAATATTACCAATGTACATCAGGATTTTGAAAGTATTAAAGGATGGAAAGGATGGAGAATGCCAGGCGCATCTATACCTTCAATAATAACCGCCGGCACTTTTATTAAAGATGGCAATAAGATTTTTTGGGATGTTGCCGATATGAAAAATTGTGTAATTGTTGATTTAAAAGATGAAGAGTACAAACAACTTATCATTGAAGTTGATAACCCAGCAGAAGCAATTAAAACTTTGACCAGTTAAAAAATAAATTTCTTAATGTCCCCAAGGATAATATCGTAAAAAAGCTGTTTCATTTTTTTTGAAACAGCCTTTTAACTTTTATAGTAAACCTTTACCCAAAAATTATTCATCAAAATATTCTGTACCATCGGCACTTACATAACCCATTTTACCGGTAGCCGTTTTGACTAATAAAAAATTGCCCCCTCTAACAGATCTTACTTCAGTGTACTTTGGATTTATCATTTTACTATCTAAAAAATAGTATCCTTTAGTTTTATCATTACCTGTTAAAACAAAACCACGGCCTTCATCATACATAATATCTGCAAGGCTTGTATTGATAACGTCTTTATTATTTAAATCTTTTAAAGTACTCACCCCATCTTTAGTTTCAATAAAATAAAAATTTCCTTCGCCGGATTTTACATAAGCAAGTTTATTTTTTTCTACAGGAATAAACATGCTGCCATTACCGGTGTACATGCCATACAAACCGTTTTTTAAAACCTGCAGGTAAGTAGTGCCGTTAATTTCTGCTTTTTTTATCGAATCAAATTCAAATGGCACCAGCACATCAAAAGTATTATTTATCACACCATATTTATTATTCTTCATACCAATGTAGTAAGTATTAACATCAGCAGCCAATTTATAATCATCTACCAGTTTATCGTACACATTTGCATTGCTTGCAACACTGTAAACTTTCTCGGATGTTACACTTACTATTTGTTGCCTGTTATCTGGCCTGTTTTCATTTATTGCCGGGCATTTAGACATGGTGCGTCCTTTAGTATCAATACACACTTCATTTCCGTTTGGCTTTAAAGATGCGCCTGCAAATAAGACGGTATCCTCATTTTTTACCAGTTTGCCACCAGCCGTATGCTTTCCTTTGTTATCAAAATAGCCATACATAAATGGTTTAGCGCTGTAAAATTTAAAAGGGATTACCAATTTGCCCTTTTTGTTTATGTAGCCATATAATTTCCCTTTTTTAACGGCGGCTAATCCGGCAACAAACCAACTGGTTTCGGCATAAGCCGGTTTAATGGCAATAGTTTTATCCGGGTTTGCATAGCCCCATAAATTACCCTGGCGGTAAGGAATTAAGGAAGGATCATATTGCTGGGCAAATGTTGAAACGGTAAATAAAACTAAAATCAGCGTAAATAGATTCTTGATTTTCATATGTTACTATTTTTATTTTTATAAACAAATGCAAATCCAAACTATAAATAAATTATTACTGCATATGTAAAAGCTTAAGTGAAATATCATTTATGAAATTATTTTTTTAACCACTTTACAAATAGTTACAATCAATTGAGAAAGATATTCCTCACACAATGAAAATATTACCCCTTAAATTTTATATATCAATTCAATTTTAATTAAAGGGTATATTATAATACTTTAGTCACTTTACAAATAAAATTTGCAGTATGGGTTTAGAAATGGATGTTAAAAAGAGAAGTGATAACAATTGTGAACTGTGCAGCGCAAACGAATTTGGCTTTAAGAGAAGCCACTAAAAAATGGACTATTCCCCTGCATAATTGGGGGTTAATCCTAAACCGGTTCTTAACTATTTTTGAAAAAAGGGTTCAGCTTTAACGAAAAGCCAAACCCTGTTATTTTAACTTACACACTGTATGGGATAGTGTCTTATCTTTTATCTACAGTAATTTTTAAACTGTTTTTATCCAGCGCTGTGTTTCCTAAACCTACTGATGCCGGTTCTGTGTAAGTTTCTTCAACTTCTCTTGTAAAAGTATTGGATGAAATATTTCTTAATACACTCGCCAAGCTTGCTTCTAAAACATCGCCCCAGTCTTTATCCAGTCCATCTGCAATTAATGCATCGGGTGTAAAGCCAGCATAATAGTTGCCTTCACCATTTTTATTTACTGTTTTAAAAGATATAGGGAAAACATACCATTCACCCACTCCTATTGGAAAATATCCTACCGGCTTACCGTGGGTGTTAGAAGGCCCAATTATTTTTACATCCATATAAGGTTTAAGATTATTGATAAGCAATTCACTTGCTGATGCTGTACTGCGGCTAACAATAAAATAAACTTTATTAATATTTAGAGCACCCTGTTTTTTAAAATTGCTGGTTGAATTTTCGGCTACATGTGCAGCGTTATACATCTGTTTCATCATTACATTGCCATTTGCCGAACCATTAACAATATAATTGGCCAACTCTTCCTGCAGGTTTACATAGCCGCCGCCATTATACCGCAAATCAACAATTAAATTAGTTACACCTGCCGATGAAAATTTATTAAACACTCTTGCAAATTCAGCTGCAATTTGATTTTGATTGCCTAAAAAAGAATTGTACACCAAATAACCGGCTTTGCCATTTGAGGTATTGTATATCGTATCCATATACACCTGCTTTAAAGGATATTTTGTAGCGCCAAGAGCCACATCAACGCTGCTGCCATCTGGTTTTACAAATGTAATGTTAGCAGCAGTTGCATTATAAATATTATCAATTAAGAAAGGGATGTTTGAAGTATTGATATTAGTATTTTGGTTTACTTTTATAATGCGCCATCCTCTTTTTATACCTGCTGCACCTGCAGAAGAATTTGGTTCTGTAAGGCGAACCCTTAAATCATTTTCGGCCCTGAAGAAAACGGTAATACCGAAATCTCCATCATTAGCCGCAGTGCCTGCCAGTGTACTTAAACCGCCACTGATAGCATCCCACTCAGTTTTTTTCATGGCAAAACTCCACCTGTCAACTGGTGTTGCAAAACCGGCTTCACGGCTGTATTGCCTGATATCCGTCATTACTGCATTTGGGTCAGCAAACGAAGAAGCATTAAAACTTGCAGGCAGTTGCGTATTCCATAAATAATAATCCTGCGCTTTTGCAAATGCAGATTGGTTGAGTTGTGCGGAAGATGCTGAACTGTCTGGCGAAGGCGTGGGTACCAGGTTTGCAGCAAGCGATTTATCTTCCTTTTTACAGGAAGAAGCTAATAAAATAAAAGTTAAAAATAATATTGAAAATGAACCGGAGTTTTTTGCCATAGTATTTTTGTTTTACAAATACATATACGGCAAATTTGTTGCTACAAGTTGTTATTAAAATGCAAAATAAAATAGCTGGATCTTTCTAACAACATTAAGTTCTTTGTTGTGAAGAAAAAAATGCTGAGTGGCTTTAAATGATTTTTTGTAATTGGCGGCACTATACTTTATTCATTAACTTTTTTCCAGCCTCAAAGTCACTTAAATTTTGCAGTGTAACTTCTGCTATTTGTGTTAATGCTTCATGTGTTAAAAATCCCTGGTGAGCTGTAATAAGTACATTAGAAAAACTCAGCAACCGCATAATTACATCGTCTTCAATAATATTTTCGCTAAGGTCATGAAAAAATAATTTTTCTTCCTGTTCATAAACATCAATACCTAAATAGCCAAGCTTTCCTTTTTTTAATGCATCAATGGCAGCTTTAGTATCAATCAATGCGCCACGGCTGGTGTTAATAAGCATAGCGCCATTCTTCATAACACTTAAAGTGTTTTTATTAATAAGATGTTTGGTTTGCTCTGTTAACGGGCAATGCAATGAAACTATATCGCTTTGCTCAAGCAAATCCATTAATGGCAAATAGTGTACACCTGCTGCTTCTATATCTTTATTAGCAATAATATCAAAAGCCAGTATTTTACAACCCAACCCCAGCATGATATCAGCAAAGCACTGCCCTATTTTACCTGTACCAATTATGCCAACTGTTTTTCCAAACAAATCAAAACCTGTTAACCTGTCTAACGAAAAATTTCCTTCTCTTACCCGGTTGTAAGCCTTATGCGTTTTGCGGTTCAGCGTCATTATTAAAGCCAGTGCATGTTCGGCTACTGCATGTGGTGAGTAAGCAGGCACCCTAACTATTGCAACAGTATTTTCTGCCGCAGCAGCAAGATCTACATTATTAAAACCAGCACATCGCTGTGCAATAATTTTTACGCCCATTGTGGCCAGCAATTTTATTACTGCTGCATTGAGCTGATCGTTTACAAAAGCACATACAGCATTGCAACCCTTTGCAAGGTTTACTGTTTGCTCATTTAACTGTACTTCGTAAAATGTAATATCGTGTTGGGTATTGCAGTGCTCAAAATATTCTTTATCGTAAGGCTGGGTAGAAAAAAAAGCCACTTTCATATTGCTAAATTACACTTATTATTCTTCGCCAAACCATTCATTATGCTGCTCCTGCACCCTTATAAAAGTTGTTCGCTTGGTTAATTCTTTTAAGTAAGATGCGCCAACATAGGTACAGGTAGAACGCAGGCCTCCCAATATATCTAATATGGTTTCAGTAACTGGTCCACGAAAAGGCATTTTAATAGTTTTGCCTTCTGATGCCCTGTATTCCGCAACACCACCAGCATATTTATTCATGGCAGTTTCGCTGCTCATGCCATAGAATAATTTAAATTTTTTACCACTCTCCTCTTCTACCAGTTCGCCGCCACTTTCGGTATGGCCTGCAAGCATACCACCAAGCATTACAAAATCGGCACCACCACCAAATGCTTTTGAAATATCTCCCGGCACTTTACAACCACCGTCCGAAATAATTTGCCCGCCCAGGCCATGCGCTGCATCAGCACATTCAATAATTGCAGACAACTGCGGATAACCTACCCCAGTTTTAACTCTTGTTGTACAAACCGAACCGGGGCCAATGCCCACTTTAATAATATCGGCACCGGCCAATAATAATTCTTCCACCATTTCTCCTGTAACCACGTTGCCTGCAATTATTATTTTTTCAGGAAAATTTTCTCTTGTCTTTTTTACAAAGTCAACAAATTTTTCGGAGTAGCCATTAGCCACATCAATACAAATAAAACGAAGTGATGGACAGGCTGTAATAATTTGCTGCAGTTTTTCGGCATCAGCTTTAGAAGTGCCGGTGCTTAAACAAATATGATTGGTTATGTCGCCAGAAGATGATTGAATAAATTTTTTCCAATCATCAGGACTGTAATGTTTATGTACCGCTGTAATTAGCTGATGCCCGGCCAAAACAGTGGCCATTTCAAAAGTGCCCACTGTATCCATATTTGCGGCAATAATGGGCACGCCTTCCCAATCATTATTGCCATGGCGAAAATGAAATTTTCGTAACAGTGAA
>NZ_JANPCM010000258.1:0-4180 GCF_031430955.1 Ferruginibacter sp. | reverse complement strand
TTTTGCCTTCTTTATTCCATTCTTGCCACATTCCTTCTTTTATGTCATGCACATAATTTCCTTCTTTTTCTAACGAATTTCCATTGTAATAAGATTGAAATAAACCGTCCATACTGCTTAAAGTAGAATCGGTAAAATGCACCGACATCAGTAAATTGTTAGACGTATTACTGAAGTAATCCAGTTTTAAATGACTCCCATCATAAAAGCCTTTACCCGTAATGTTGGATTTTGATTTTTTACAGGAATTCAACTCCTTATCAAAATAATAAATGTATTTGTATGGCTGTGCTTTAACAGCCGGCAAAAAATAAAAAAATAAAAAGAAAAACGGAATACATATAATTTTCATAAGCAAAGTATAAAATCATCTTTAATAAAATGAATCTGGAGGGTATCAAAAATTGAAGGTAAGTAAACTTTTTGTATAAATTATTCTGCTAAAAGATGACAGGGCCAGTACTATTCCGTTTTTAAAATGATTCATAATTCGGGGAATAATTATTTATCTAAATGTAATTACAAGCCCAACTTCAACGTAAATTTGCAAAAAAAATACAATGAGTGCTTCAATAGATATTTTAATAAATAACACTGCCGATAACGATTTAAAAAATATTGCCCAAAAAGTAAAAGCCGGTACAAGAATTACAGATGAAGAATGTTTAGTGCTTTTTGAAAAAGGCAGCCTTGCCTTTGTTGGCGCTTTAGCCAATTTTATAAGAGAAAAATTACACGGTAATAAAACTTATTTCAACCGCAATTTTCATATTGAGCCTACCAATGTTTGTGTGTTCAGTTGTAAATTTTGCAGCTACAGCCGCCTTTATGCACATAAAGAAGAGGGTTGGGAATTAAGTATTGATCAGATGCTGGACATTGTAAAAACTTACGATGGCAAACCCATTACCGAAGTGCATATTGTGGGTGGTGTTCATCCAAAAATGAATATGGATTATTTTATTGAGCTGATGCAAAAAATAAAAGCCCACCGGCCATCGCTACATGTAAAAGCATTTACTGCGGTGGAATTGGATTACATGTTTAGAAAAGCAAAACTATCCACTGCTGAAGGCATGAAAAAATTACATGAAGCAGGGCTGGATAGTTTACCAGGTGGCGGTGCCGAGATTTTTCATCCGGAGATTAGAGAAAAAATTGCAGGCGATAAAGTAGATGCCAACGGCTGGCTAAACATACATGAAGAAGCGCATAAATTAGGTATGCACAGCAACGCCACCATGCTTTATGGCCATATTGAAAAATACGAACACCGTATTGACCACATGCGCAGGTTGCGTGAGCTGCAGGATAAAACAAAAGGCTTTAATACTTTTATTCCATTAAAATTCCGCAATCACGATAATGATATGAGTAATGTGCCTGAAAGTACTATTACCGAAGACATGCGGCTGTATGCAATTGCTAGAATTTACTTAGATAATTTTCCTCACCTTAAAGCTTACTGGCCCATGCTGGGAAGGCAAAATGCACAATTGAGTTTAAGCTTTGGTGTAAATGATATTGATGGAACCATAGATGATTCTACAAAAATATATTCGATGGCTGGCAGCGAAGAACAAATACCAAAAATGAGTACGCAGGAATTAGTTACACTAATAAAGCAAGTAAAACGCCAGCCCATTGAAAGAGATACTTTGTATAATGTAATTAAAGATTTTAGCGAAGTAGTTTTTACTGATGCAGAACATGCAGCTTCGTTAAATTAAATAATATTATACAAGGCTGGATAAAAATTTTGTTAGTTTTTTTTGCAACAGTTTTTGCATTTAAATAATTACTAACTTTATTTTTCATCAAATAAAAAGGAGGTATTCATGCAATCTACAGATCAGTCATGGGCAGCTCCGGTAAAAATTTTTTAACCGGAAGCTCAATAAATAATCTGCCCGGCCTGTGCAGCCGGGAGCCGCCAGTTTTTAGCTGGTGGCTTTTTTTTGCTATAACTTTTAAGTATATAAAAACATTTATAACGCTTAAGAAAAGTTATTCCGCAGCGTCTCTTAATACTTTAATCTCATCATGAGATTTTTTTAATGCATCTTTTTGTTTGCTAACCATTTGTCTTAAAAATCCTGGCAAATCATCATCTTCTTCTAATGCAGAAGCATAAGCTTTTTGAGCAGCGTCCTCACCAGTTTCGCAACTGGCAAGAATAGCATGCCTGTCTTTACCGGTAAACAATGCTTTTACATCCATCCAAACCCGGAAAATTTTTCCACTCGTCATTGTTCCTTCGGCCATTTTGCCGCCCAATACCTGAACCTCGTGCCCTAAAGCATTTCGGTTTTCCCTGCTTTCGTCAATCATCCTTTCAAAAAGCAAAGTAAGGTCTAAGTTTTCGGATGCATTGTCACCAGATTTTAATTCATCAATGGCTTTTTCGTAGCCAGCAATACGATCATTATTTATTAAAACAAGATCGTTTAAAATGTCTATGGTTGCTGTTGCTGTAGCTGTTTGCATAATTTTATATTTTATGAACAGCATGATAATTTTGTGCCAACAAAATTTTACAATACAATATGATGTAAAAAGAAAGATCACAGGGGTGTTATTGCCTCAACTACTGATAATATTCTACAGTTCTATTGTAATTCCTTCTTTAACTAATTCCTCAGTAAAATTTTTTGTTGAAGAAAAATAATACAAATCATTATCCTGCTTCAACTTTCCCTTCGTCATTACCTTCATCCTGTTTTTTATCTTTTTCAATTGCAGGGATTTGTTCTTTAAAGATTAATCCGGCAGCAGCGGCATGTTCTGCGGCGTTAACAGAGTTTTCGACCAGTATCATTTCTACTCCTTCTTTTTGTACAGCAACAGCAATATCTTTTGCAATTTGTTGTTTTTTACCTGCAGCAACATCACGTATATAAATGCTGATAATACGGCCGAGATAACGTTTTACCACTTCGTAATAAATGGGGGGATCCTGTTCGCCACTATCACCTGCCAATATAAAATTCAATTTTGGGTATGTATCGAGAATTTGTGCAATGGTTTTAAATTTATGTCCCATATAATCGCCGCTGATAAAAGATTCGTTCAAACCAAAATCTCTTAATAAAACCGGGCCAGCCGGTATATCGTTAAAATCCATAAAATCTGTAAGCAGGTCGTACATATTCCAGGGGCTGCTGCTTACATAAAAAAAAGGATTATTGCGTTTTCCATTACGGCCCAGTTGCAGGGCTTTATAAAATTCCGCCACACCCGCAAAAGGTAAACGGGTACGGGCATTACCCAACAAAACCGTCTTGCCCATGGCCAGCATATTTACTGCACCGGTTTGTATTATGGTATCGTCAATATCGCTGATGATGCCATACTCTGCATCTGCCGGAGGTATCATCATTTCTGCATCAACAGTAACGGGGCTGAATGGAATGGGTGCATCAATTAAGGTTAAGGTCAACACATGATATAATGCATCGGTTATAAGGGGTTCGTCGGGATGGATATCAAAAACAAAATAGCCTTCCTTATCAGTTATAACAGTATAGTATTTATTGCCCAGTTGCAATTGCAGTTTAGCACCGGACACTTCATCACTTTCAAAACGCTTGTACATGTTCAGCAAATTATCAATCATCCCATCACCATCTTGTGCTTTAGTAATTTTTTTATCTTCCAGTACACGTCCCCTTACAAAAATTTTATAAGGCGTGCCGTAAGTACGGTAAGGCACAATTTGTACTGCATCATAAGTACCCAGACGATGCTTTAATTTATCTATCCATTTATCTGCGACAGCATCTATTGTAATGGCGGCTTGCAATAATTTATTTTTCCAGGTTTGCATTTTAAGTGTATTACAAAAGTTAATCCAATTAAATTTAAAAAAAATTATTGCGTACTGTTGATAATGTAATGAAGATAAATTACTACAGTTAAATTTTTAGTGAATGTTGAAGTAAAAAAATACCCGGCAGTAACCGGGCATTTTAAAATAACATTTTTTTCCTTACCAAATGCGAATGCGGTCTGCTGGTTTTTTATACAGCTTATCTCCTTCTTTTACATTAAAGGCTATACCAGGCATCCATATTTACCGGCGCCCCAATAGTTCTGTATTGGCCGGGGGAATGTGTATCCGTTATTATCAATTGTGCTTCGGTTTGCGGCAATGTGTTATTGCGCCATACCTGTGCCCAGG
>NZ_JANPCM010000257.1:0-8429 GCF_031430955.1 Ferruginibacter sp. | reverse complement strand
AGAGAGGCAAAAAAAATTCATAAAAAATATACAATAGATATGGTGCATACACGGCCCGGCGTTCCTGCGCTTGTAGGTTTGTGGATGAAAAAAAAATTTGGTATAAAATTTCTTAACGACATTAGAGAATTTTTTGCAGACAGCAGGGTGGATGGAAAAATGTGGGATATGAAAAATCCTTTGTTTAAAATAATATACAATTTTTTTAAAAGAAAAGAAACCCAGGCAGTTGCAGAAAGTAATGGCATTGTTTGCCTTACTTATGCTGCAGAAAAAATTATTAAAAACTGGCCGGAGTATAAAAAAGATATACCATTAAAGGTTATTCCCTGCAGTGCCGATTTAGAACTTTTTAATCCGGAACAAATAAACGAATCTGAAAAAAATAGTTTAAAAAACGAATTAGGAATAAATGGAAACGATTTTGTAGTAAGCTATTTGGGATCCATTGGTGGCTGGTATCTTACTGATGAAATGCTGGAGTTTTGCAGTGTGCTCAGTAATAAAATACCGGCGGCAAAATTTTTATTTATTTCACCCCACCGCCACGATGAAATAATTGCAGCTGCAGTTAAACATAATATTGGTGCTGATAAAATTATTACAAAAAAAGCAAGCAGGCACCAGGTACCGCTTTTATTATCGTTAAGTCAGCTTTCGATTTTTTTTATAAAACCGTGCTATTCCAAACAATCATCTTCGCCAACAAAACATGGCGAAATTATGGCAATGGGCATCCCTTTAATAACAAACAGTGGTGTGGGTGATGTGCAAACAATTGTAGAAAAATATCACTCTGGCCTGATAATTCATCAGTTTAATGAACAGGAGTATGAAACGATTGCGAAAAAAATTGCAACAGGTATTACTTTTGATACTGACATAATTAAACGAGGTGCTGAAGAGTTTTACTCTCTACAATCGGCTATTGAAAAATATAATATAATTTACAGCAGTATATTACTTCAATAAATTATTTTGCATAAGCTTTGTTTATTTTTTATAAAGAACTTTATACCTGATTGATGAAAAAAAAATACTTAATTATTGGTGCTGGATTTTCGGGGACAGTTTTAGCCAATCAGTTGATTGGTAAACTTGATTGCACCATTGATATTTGGGACGAAAGGGATCATATTGGGGGTAACTGCCACACTAAACGTGATGAGCAAACAGGTATAATGGTACATCAGTACGGCCCACATATTTTTAATACTGATAAAAAAGAAATTTGGGATTTTGTAAACAGCTTTGTTGAATTTAAGCCTTATGTACACAGGGTAAAAGCAATGAGTGATGGTAAAATATATTCATTGCCGGTTAATTTGCATACCATCAACCAGTTGTTTGGTAAATCGTTTACACCATTGCAGGCAAAAGAATTTTTAGAAACACTTGCAGATACAACTATAACAGATCCACAAAATTTTGAAGAGCAGGCTTTACGTTTTATTGGTAAGGAATTGTATTACGCATTTTTTTATGGTTACACCAAAAAGCAGTGGGGCTGTGAGCCAACAGAATTGCCTGCATCCATTTTAAAAAGAATTCCGGTAAGATTTAATTACGACGACAACTATCACAATAATATTTATACAGGCATACCGGTTGACGGCTACACTGCATTAATTGAAAAATTAATTGATAATAAAAACATTTACGTTTCTCTTAATAAAAAATTTAATCCTGTGGATGATGTAAGCAGCTATGACCATGTTTTTTACACTGGCCCTATTGATGCTTATTTTAGTTTTAAATATGGCAGACTTGGTTACCGGACTGTAACATTTGAAAAACATTATGCCGATGGCGATTACCAGGGCGTAACGCAAATGAATTATTGTAATACAGAAGTGCCTTATACACGGATTACAGAGCCCAAACATTTTACTTATTGGGAGCAACACGATAAAACTGTTTATTTTAAAGAATTCAGTAAAGAAACCGGGCCATCAGATATACCTTATTATCCTAAACGCCTGGCTAACGATAAACAATTACTACTGCAGTACCGCAGCGATGCACAACTACAGCACAAAGTATCTTTTTTGGGAAGGCTTGCTACATACAGATATATGGATATGCATAATGTAATTGGCGAAGCGCTCAATTTTTCAAATTTGTTTATGTACGCTGCAGCTAATGGCGGCACTCTTCCCGTTTTCCCTAACGACGAAAATTAAGTGCATCATCATTATTTTTTTGAGCAGATAGAAATAATTTTTATCTGCAATTAAATTGTTATCATACGTTTGTCTGATAATAACTATAAAGCATTCGTCACTTATCGTAAAACTACGTAGTAAAAAGTCTCTATTTTTTATTGCTACTGCTATAAAACGTGGGTATTGCTAACTAATTATTTTTTTAATTAGACGATATGCAATAATCATTTTTGAGTACCGTTATATCATTGTCCAAATCTTATTAAAAAAACCAAATTTACCCTCCTATGGAAAAGGTAATTGCTGTGGTTGTTACATACAATCGTCAGGCACTGCTTTCTGAATGTATAACCGCACTGCGTAATCAAACACGTAAGCCAGATGCAATTTTAATTGTAAACAATGGCAGTACAGATAATACAGAACAATGGTTGCAGCAGCAACCAGATATTCATTTCATCAATCAAAAAAATGTAGGATCAAGCGGTGGTTTTAGCACAGGTATAAACTGGGCTTATAAAAATGGCTATTCGTGGATATGGTGCATGGATGATGATGGTTACCCTAAAGAAGATGCATTAAATAATATTTTAGAAGCAGATGACGGCACATTAAGATTATACAATTGTGCTGTATTAGATAAAGAAAATAAAAAATCTTTTGTTTGGAAAACCGGCGAATACAAAACCATTGATGAAGTTAAAAATAAAATAATTGAAGGCATTGGACATCCTTTTAACGGCACCATGCTGCACAGAAGAATTATTGAAAGAGTGGGTGTGCCGCAGCCAAAATTTTTTCTTTGGGGCGATGAGAGTGAATATTACTACAGGATAGTTAAGCAAAACGAAATCCCTGTTTGTACAGTTGCTGACAGTATTCATTATCACCCGGCAGCTGCATTTTCTTATAAGCAGGACTGGGATTATAAAACAGCATGGAAAATGTATTTCTATATTCGTAACAGGCTGCACATTCATAAAGCAAAATTCAGCAACAAAATTTTGGCACTTATTAATTACTGTTGTTTTTTAGCAGCATTTGCAGGTATAGTGTTAGTGTATCAAAAAACAGATAAATTAAAAAAACTAAACTTTCTTTTATGGCCTGCAGCAGATGCGTTTACAAATAATTTCAATGTAACACCACCGCTGATTTTAGAGAAATTAAAAAGTAACGCAGAAAATAATTACAATAATGGTTTTATAAACTCCATTAAAAATGTTTGGGCTGCATTATTTACACCAGCTGGTATGGTTAAGAAAATGCAAACCAGGTAAAATATTAAACCTCGAAAACTACACCTCAACATCCTGCTTATTTTTAAGCAGGATTTCTTTTTTCTTATTTGTTATGTCCAGTATAAGAAACATGGCAATAACATAAAAGGGCATGCAGGGGATTTTATAGCGGCATAAAGTACCAAAGTTGGGAGTGGTTGCACCCACAAATAAGGCAAAAAATAAAGAGAACCCAATACAGTACATAATAGTGGGATCGGTCCATAGCCTGAAAAATTTTACTATACCTGCACTGCGAAAAGCTTTTAGAGTAAGAAGTATAATTGCAAGACTTTCTAACGAAGAAAGTAAGGTGGAAGGCTTTCGGGTTTCCCAAATAAATGGCCTGTACAACGTTGCAATAACTGCGGCAGGTGCCATTTTAATAAGGCTTGATACAGAACCGTCAAATTCTACGCCTAAAGAAAAATTAGATTCTGCTATGTCGCCTTGAGCGGCATAATTTTGTTGATAATTTTTTATTGTAGTAGTGATACCCTTACCTGCAAACTTTACCATTGAATCCTGCAGCTGATTCATTATTCTGGTAAAACTTATCATTATACCAATAAGCATAATAGTACCCACAGTAATTTTGGCAAAAGAACTTTTTAAAAGGTTTAAGTTTTTTAATGCTAAAAACAAAAGAAAAAACGGTAAGTACGATACAAGTATATAAATTTTAAGTGCAACCAAGGTATATCCTGCTGCTATTATAATAAACATGTTTGTAGGTAAATTTTTCTTTTTAACCAGTATTTCATAAAGAGCGAATGTAAGCCAACCAAGTGCGCCTGTACATAACGGGTCTTTTAAAATACCCGAACTCCAAAAAACAAATGTGGGTAAATATAAGATGGCAATAGCTAATTGTTTATGCAGGTGCGGATACAAAGCATAAAAGAAGCGATATAAACGCCATACTCCCGAAAATGAAATCATGGAAAAAAATAAACAGGTGATAAGATATTTACCTGTAGAAAAAAATGAAAGTAAGGTTACAATCCGGCATACTGTAAAATTATTAACATCCCTGCAGTAGCCTAGGTTCCAGGGGTCTGCCAAAAGGCCGCTTTCGTCATACACTGTTCCAGGGGAAAGAAGAAAGCGGACGTTGGAAAAATCTTTTAAAATGAGTTTATATATGTTAACCCCCTCTACCTGATAAAGCACATAAGAATCGCCGGGAGAAATTTTCCAGTTAAAAAGTACAAAAGGAATTACTGCCAGCGCTTTTATCCAAAAACCATGCTGGTGATAAACCTGTAAAACAGGGTCATTTAATTTTTTTCGGCCACTGCTAAAAAAAAGATAGAACAGCAGTAAATAAACCGGATATAATATCAAATCTGCAATTCCCATATAATAAAAGTAATTTAATTTAAAACACCTGCTGTATTTTTTATATTGGTAAAGTTTTAAAAATCAAATTTATCTTAATTTGTGGCGCACACTTACAAATTAAGAAGTTATTTTGCAGCTTACTGATATTGTATGCATAAAAAACTCATTCGTATTACTACAGTGCCAATGGAATTGCTTTATTTATTGCCAGGGAAAATGCAGTTTATGCAGCAAAACGGATTTGAAGTGTTAATGATAAGTGCTGATGGTCCAGAACTTAAAGATGTGATTAAAAATGAAGAATGCAGGCATATCATTGTCCCTATGACGAGAAAGATAACTCCATTGCAGGATTTAAAATGTCTTATACAACTAATAAAGATTTTTAAAAAAGAGAAACCGGATATTGTACATTCTCATACACCCAAAGCTGGCTTACTGGGTATGTTAGCCGCAAAAATCTGCGGCGTAAAAATAAGAGTACATACTGTAGCCGGTATGCCTTTAATGGTGGAAAAAGGGTTTAAACTGCAGTTGCTGAAATTTATTGAAAAACTTACTTACAGTGCTGCAAACTATGTTTGGCCCAACAGTAAATCCTTATACAATTATATTGTTGAAAATAAATTTACAAGCCCGGCTAAATTAACTATTATTGGCAAAGGATCTACCAACGGTATAAATACCCAACGTTTTTGTAAAGAGGCCATTAACGAAAACAGCCTGCAGGAAATAAAGAGCAGTATAAATTATTCAACAGAGCATACTTACCTGCTTTGTATTGGCAGGCTGGTAGCAGATAAAGGCATTGTGGAGCTGGTAAATGTTTTTCTATCGCTGCAAAAAAAATATACAGCTCTAAAATTAATTTTAGTAGGAGATTATGAACAGGAACTGGATCCTTTACCCGAAAAACTAATGCAGCAAATAAAAACTAATACCAACATTATACATATTAAATGGACACAGCAGGTAGAATACTTTATGCATATTGCCAATTACTTTGTTTTCCCTTCTCACCGGGAAGGTTTTCCTAATGTACTGTTGCAGGCTGGTGCAATGGAGCTGCCCATTATCTGCAGCCGTATTGCAGGAAACATAGATATTGTTCAGCATAAACAAACCGGGTTACTTTTTGAGTGTGGCAATCAACAACAAATGGAAGAGCAAATAGCATTTGCCTTTACAAATTTTAATGGAATGAAAATGATGGCACAAAAATTAGCAGAAGTAATAGAAACGGACTTTCGCAGGGAAAATATCTGGCAATCATTATTGCAGCAGTACCAATTCTTAATAAACCAGCCAAACTAACATTTACAAATAAAGAACAGGCTGTTTAAGCATATATCCTGTATTCATTATCTTTGCTCACTTAAATTATGAATAATCAATTGCAGGAAATAAAGGGGAAAACACGGGATTTACCTATACCTCTGTTACCCTATATAAAACAGGCGGTTTTGATAAGGAAAACTGAAGAAAAATTGCTGGAACTTTTTTCTCAGGGTAAATTAAATGGCACAGTCCATACCTGTGTGGGGCAGGAGTTATCAGCAGTTGCAGTTTTAAATAACCTTTTAACTGACGATTTTATTGTATCAAATCATAGGGGCCATGGGCATTATATTGCCAGAACTGGCGATGTAAAAGGGTTAATTGCGGAAATACTTGGAAAAAAAAGTGGTTCGGCAGGAGGCATTGGCGGAAGCCAGCATTTAGCAAATCATAAATACCTGTCTAATGGCATACAGGGTGGAATGACTCCCGTAATCAGCGGCATAGCACTTGCCAACAAATTAAGAAATAACAATAATATTGCAATTTCTTTTACAGGTGATGGAACATTGGGCGAGGGTATTCTTTATGAGTCTTTTAATATCGCAGCAGTTTGGGAGCTGCCAGTATTGTTTGTGCTGGAAAATAACGGCTTTGCTCAATCTACCAGTATGCAGCAAACTTTTGCCGGCTCAGTACAAAAACGGGTGGAAGGGTTTGGATTAACTTATTTTGAAACCTCAACACAAAACCTTGAAACACTTTTAGAAATTTGTGCAAAAGCTAAAGACTATGTAAGAAACAATGGAAAGCCCTGCGTACTGGAAATACATACCCAGCGCCTGAATTCACATTCTAAAAGCGATGACAACAGAAGGGTGGATGAAGTATCGGAGGCACAGAAAAAAGATTACCTGAATATTTTTAAAGAAAATTTTCCGGATCAATATCTGGAAATGGAAACACTCGCTGTAATAAAAATAGAAGAATGCCTTGTTGCTGCAGAAGCTGCAGAAACCCTCACATTTTATACTAATTTACCGCAACCCCAACTTCAAAAAAATATAAGGTATAAAAAAGTAACTGCCCGGTCAGATAAAAGATTTAATGTATTACTGCACGAAACATTTAAAAAACATTTCAGTAATGATGCCTTTATAATGATTGGAGAAGATATTCAAAATCTTTCTTCTTTTACAGAAAAGCCGTATGGAGGCGCATTTAAAGTAACAGGCAATCTGAGCGATCTTTTCCCGGGAAGAATAAGAAACACTCCTATAAGCGAAGCGGCAATTGTTGGTATAGGAACAGGGCTTGCTGTAGAAGGGTTCAGGCCAATTATAGAAATAATGTTTGGCGATTTTCTCACTCTTTGTTTAGATCAGTTGTTGCAGCATGCCTGCAAATTTAAAAAAATGTTTAATGGCAGGGTTAATGTTCCACTGGTGATTCGTACACCCATGGGAGGTAAAAGGGGGTACGGCCCTACACACAGCCAATCGATAGAAAAATTCTTTTTAGGTATTCCGGATTTAACAGTGCTGGCGCTTAATCACCGGTTGCATCCCGAAATAATATATGATGCCATTTTTGAAACCTGTAATGATCCGGTGCTGGTAATTGAAAATAAAATTTTGTATACCAGAAAATTAAATGAAGGTGTTATTGATGGATTTTTAATTGAACAAACAGAAGATGTTTTCCCATCAATAAGAATTAGTCCGGAAAATGTAACTGCAGATGTAACCGTTGTTTGTTATGGAGGCATGCTGGAAGATGTAGAAAAAGCTGTGCAACTGGCATTTGATGAAGCAGATATTCTTTGCGAAATTATTTGCCCTGCCTGTTTACATCCGCTGGATATTTCGCCGGTTGCCGAATCAGTAAATAAAACAGGCAGGCTTTTAATGGTGGAAGAAGGCCCGGGATTTGCAGCACTGGGTGCCGAAATTATTGCAACCCTGGCAGAACAATCCATACCGGTTAAAAAGACAATGCGGATGAATAACCATACCATTATCCCCTGCTCTTTTACTGCCGAAAATAATCTTTTACCCAATCCCCAAACTATTTTACAAAGTATAAAAGAACTTAAAAATGGCCAGTAATATTATAGAAATACTTACACCAAAAGAAACAGTAAGCGACGATAGTTATAAAATAAGTTCTATAATTTATAAAAATGGCGAAGAAGTAAAAAAAGGGCAGCTCATAGGGAGTTTCGAAACTTCCAAAGCGGATATTGATGTAGAAGCTCCTGAAGAGGGCTTTGTGTTTTACCCTGCTTTTAAAACTGGCGATACAATAAAAGTAGGAGAAGTATTTGCCGTAATTAATAAAACAAATGAATACCCCGAAAATT
>NZ_JANPCM010000256.1:0-2314 GCF_031430955.1 Ferruginibacter sp. | reverse complement strand
AAAAAAATAATTTTAATGGCATGGGGGCAAACAAAAGCCCCGGTAATACAAAAAGCGGTGGAGCTGGATGATACAGAAGATATTCCTGCATCGCTTTTACAAAATCATGATGATTGCAGCTTTGTAGTGGATGAAGCTGCTGCAAGTGAATTAACCCGGTTTAAAAGCCCGTGGCTTACGGGGGAATGTGAGTGGACACCAAAGATGGTACGCCGTGCCGTTACTAACCTGGCATTAAAAGTAAAAAAGCCGGTATTGAGTTTAACTACCGAAGATTATAATGATAATGGATTGAATGACCTGCTTACAGAAAAAGGAAATGCTTACGATATCAATCTCGATGTATTTTATATGCTGAGAGATTCTATCACCGGCTGGCCGGGGGGTAAACAAAATTCTTCTAATCATAAACATCCTGAACGCAGCGAACCATTTCCGAAAAAAGTTATTCTCTTCTCCCCTCACCCCGATGATGATATTATAAGTATGGGTGGTACGTTTATGCGATTGCATGATCAGGGCCATGATGTACATGTGGCGTATCAAACCAGTGGCAATATTGCTGTTACTGATGAATTTGTTACACGTTTTATTGATTTTGCTGTGGGTTTTGAAAACATGTTTGATATTGATGAAACAAAAAGTAAAAATATTTTAGATACTGCAACGGCATTTTTAAAAACAAAAAAATCTACCGAAAAAGATACTGCAGAAATACGTGCTATTAAGGGTTTAATAAGAAGATGTGAAGCCAAAGCCACCTGTAAATATGTGGGCTTAAAAGATAATCAAATTCATTTTCAAAATTTACCTTTTTACGAAACGGGAACCATAGAAAAAAATCCGATGGGTGAAGCGGATGTTGAAATTACAATGGCGTTGTTAAATGAAATTAAACCACATCAAATTTATTGCGCCGGCGATTTTGCCGATCCGCATGGTACGCATAAAGTTTGTTTTGATGTAGTGATAGAAGCGTTGAAGAGGCTCAAAGCTCAAAGCTCAAAGCTAAATACTGATTGGATCAACAATTGCTGGCTGTGGTTATACAAAGGTGCCTGGCAGGAATGGGATATTACAGAAATTGAAATGGCTATTCCTATGAGCCCCGACCAGGTTGTAAAAAAACGTCATGGTATTTTTATTCATCAATCACAAAAAGACAGTGTGCCTTTTCAGGGCAGCGACAGCCGTGAATTTTGGCAGCGTGCCGAAGAACGCAATGCCAGTACTGCAAAACTATATGCACAACTGGGGTTAACACAGTATGCAGCCATGGAAGCTTTTGTGCGGTGGAAGTTTTAAAATAAATTTTTACTGTAATGCTGTTTCTGCATCCAGCACGTCAATTGTTTTTTTGTATAAGGCTTTAGCTTCTTCCGGCGAGGCGCCAATACAAACCATACCCATTTTTCCAAATTGCGATAAGGCACCTATCATGTGAAACATTACACCTTTTTGTGCAGCACCATCAAAATGTAATCCGTGATACATGGCAATGTTAATCAAATCCTGTGGTGTTAACCCTTTATAAAAATCGCTCTGTACATTATCGGATGCAAAATAATAACGGGGTCGGTCATCGTGTGTTTTAAATATACCATTGGCTTCATCATAATACCCATCAGTTAAAAACTGCAGCATTAAAAAAGGGTGGGTTGTGCCGCCTTTGCGTAAATTTATTTCAACAGCATAATGTGTCCATTCGTCATTTTCTTTCACCGAAATAAAATCAATACTAAATCTTCCCAGTACGCCTTCTTTTTTTAACTGCATCGAAATTATTTTCCCTAAATCACTAATTGTTTTACTGTAACAATCATCTGCAGGAAAATGTGCCCCAACAAAAACCTGTGCATCTTCGCCACTCAGTAATTGATCATGCGTACTAATAATATCTATTTCGCCTGAAGGATTTATCCTGCATTGCACCGATGGAGAAGTTTTTATTGCGCCTTCTACAAATGCTTCCACTATACCTCCCATCTCATTAAATTTATCTAAAAAAAATGCGGCGCTAAGATCTTTTGCAACAGGCACAATTTTTTTATGCAGGTTATGATGTATCCAGTTAAAAATTTCTTTTTTATCAAGCCCTTCCGGATATTTTATTATCGCATTCCCTTCTCCTGAAAAACCATCATTCAATTTTATTACTGCCTTTTTTATTTCGGGATACATATCTTTTAATGCTGCCACAGCATGCACAATATCTTCATAGGTTTTTAAATCTTCCGCCCCCGGCGGCATAGGTACCCCTGCTTTTAAAAAAATTTTTCTGCCCCCACTTTTATTGCCGAGGCTAATTAATAAC
>NZ_JANPCM010000255.1:0-3251 GCF_031430955.1 Ferruginibacter sp. | reverse complement strand
GAAGATACAAGCGGAGATTGTATTTTTATTTTTTTGGGACGAACATTTTAGCATTGGTCATCATCGTTGTGTCACTCACTTGTACTATTAGTTCTTTATTCAACGCATTAAATTCATAACAGCCATTGGCAAATTAGTCAGCGGCAAAATTTATAATTATGTCAGTATTAGTTTTTCTTGACCAATCAGAAGGGATAATAAAAAAGTCTTCTCTTGAAGCAGCAAACTACGGGGCAAAAGTTGCTGAGCAATTAGGTGTAGCCGCAGAAGGAATAGTTTTGGGTAACGTTACCGATGACTTAGCAGCATTAGGCAAATACGGATTAAAAAAAGTGCACACTGTAAAAAATGACACACTCGATCATTTGGATGCACAGGTTTTTACCAATGTACTGGCTCAGGCTATTGCTGCAACGGGTGCAACCATAGTGGTGTTTAGTAATAACATGAACGGTAAAGCTATAGCTCCAAGGTTAAGTGCAAAATTAAAAGCTGGTTTGGTTAGCGGTGCAATTGCATTGCCCGATACAACCAATGGATTTGTAGTAAAGAAAAGTGTTTTCAGTGGTAAAGCTTTTGCAAACATTGCCGTAAACACACCGGTAAAAATAATTGCATTAAACCCTAACTCTTATAATATTGTAACTGCAGATGGCACTGCAGAAGTTGCAGCATTTGCCGCAACTGTTGATGCACCAAAAATTACCGTTACTGCAACAAATAAAATTGTTGGTGAAGTTCCATTAAGCGAAGCTGAATTGGTTATCAGCGGTGGCCGTGGTTTAAAAGGCCCGGAGAACTGGGGACTGGTTACCGATCTTGCAAAATTATTAGGCGCTGCTACTGCCTGCAGCCGTGCTGTTGCAGATGTACACTGGCGGCCGCATCACGAGCATGTGGGCCAAACCGGTTTAGCTATTGCTCCTAATTTATATTTTGCTATCGGCATTAGCGGTGCCATACAACATTTGGCTGGTGTTAACAGAAGTAAAGTAATTGTAGTAATTAATAAAGATCCTGAAGCACCATTTTTTAAAGCGGCAGATTATGGTATTGTAGGCGATGCTTTCGAAGTGATGCCCAAGGTAATTGAGGCGGTTAGAAAGTTAAAGGGAGCATAACCCCTCCTTCCTTTACCGGAAATGGATTATGGAGAAGATTATATTTTAAATTTATTAAAGCCTTTCAATTAGTTTTGAGAGGCTTTTGTTTTTATATTTGCTTTTATTAATAATCCTTAATCAATTCCCTTTTTGGGGAAAGGGTATATGAAAAAAATAGAACTGGAAATAGTAGCACTCTCCCACAGCATTACGCAAACGCACTCTTATGCCGTGGTATTAGGAGAAGTAAACGGACTGCGCCGCTTACCTATTGTAATTGGTGGCTTTGAAGCCCAGGCAATTGCTGTGGCGCTGGAACGCATGAGCCCCAGCCGTCCGCTTACACACGACCTGATGAAAAATTTTATGATGGCCTTTAATGTGGAGCTGCACGAAGTGGTGATAAACGATTTGCAGGAAGGAATTTTTTACAGCAAATTAGTTTGCAGTTCTGCCAACGATACGGTAGAAATTGATTCCCGAACATCAGATGCGTTGGCACTGGCTGTAAGGTTTGGCTGCCCCGTTTATACTTACGATACCATTTTAGACCAGGCCGGTATTTTAATGGAAGATGATGGCAAAAAGAAAAAAGTGCAATCAGTAACTACCGAAACCGGCGGCAGCGACGATTTAAAATCTATGACACTGGAAGAATTGAATGCCCTGCTTGCTGATGTGCTGGACCATGAAGATTATATACGTGCTATTGCAATACGGGATGAAATTAAAACAAGAAAGGATAAGTGAGGTAATGAATAATTTTTTAATGAATAATTAATAATATTAAGAATGCAACACAACCTCTTTCTCTCAGTTGCAAAAAAAATCAATCCCCCATTCCACAAAAAATTATCCATTATCAATTACCCCCAACATGCTCGTTTTCCCCAATACTAAAATAAATCTCGGTCTACAAATTCTTAATAAAAGAGAAGATGGTTTACATAAAATTGAAACGGTTTTTTATCCTATTGGCTTAAAAGATGCACTGGAAATTATTCCATCAACAAATTCTGCTACTGATGTTGAATTTACTTTAGGAGGCTTACCAATAGATGGCAAGAGCCATGATAACATGTGCCCCAAGGCCTATCAACTTTTAAAGAATGACTTTCCTCAATTGCCGGCTATTAAAATGCATTTACTAAAAGCCATTCCTATGGGTGCAGGCATGGGTGGCGGCTCGTCAGATGGTGCTTTTACTTTAATGCTGCTGAATCAAAAATTCAAACTCAATCTTACCACGCCTCAACTTATTGCATATGCTTTACAATTGGGCAGCGACTGTCCTTTTTTTATCATTAACAAACCTTGCTATGCAACAGGCCGTGGCGAAATTTTAGAAGAAATAAAACTTGATTTATCAGCCTACAAAATTGTAGTGGTTAATCCCAACATTCACGTACATACCCGTGGCGCTTTTAATCAACTTACACTTGTACCGCATAAAAAAACTGTAAAAAAAATCATCCGTCAACCCATAACAACATGGAAGGACGATTTACAAAATGATTTTGAAGAAAACATAGTTACAAAGTATCCTAAACTAAAAAATATAAAAAAAGCTTTGTACAACGAGGGTGCAATATATGCTTCGATGACAGGTAGCGGCAGCACTTTTTTTGGCATTTTTGAAAACACTATACCGCTAAAAAGATTTACAGATAAAAATTATTTTGTAAAAATATTGCCTTAGTCTAATTCACTCAGTAAAGAATCGATATCTAATGCAGCAGTGCCCATCCACAATTTTCCTTCGGTATTGGTGGGCCATTGGTCTTTAGGCCTGTCCCAGTATAATTCCACGCCATTGCCATCTAAATCGTTTAAATAAATTGCTTCTGATACTCCATGATCAGATGCTCCCGTTAATGGATATTCTGCATCTGTTAATCTTTTAAAAATAACCGCCAGGTCTTTACGTGAGGGATAAACAATGGCAAGGTGATATAAACCTGCAGCTCTTACCGGTGCCGGCCCTGCATTTTTACTGTGCCAGGTATTTAAACCAATATGATGATGATATCCACCGGCCGAAATAAAAACTGCACTGTCGCCATAGCGCTGTGTAATTTCAAAACCCAGCAAATCTTTATAAAAACTTAAGGCCCTGTCCAGATCGGCCACTTTTAAATGCACATGCCC
>NZ_JANPCM010000254.1:0-2308 GCF_031430955.1 Ferruginibacter sp. | reverse complement strand
TGCATTTTTAAAATTCTGCATTTTCCAGTTTGCACTTCTTAAAAATATAATTTAATTTTAAGTGTATGAAAAAGTTACTCCTCAATATTGCAATAGTATGCACTGCATTTACTGCAACTGCACAAAGCCCCAAAACAGAATTATACGATCTTATAAAAAAATTACTGTCCGACAGTACCGGTTATGAAAATGTGGGCGACTGGGCCGTGGGAGCACCAAAGAAATTTCCGGTTAAATGGAAAACTGACAGACTGGAAATGAGTGATGATACCAGCATTAATTTTTTCCGTACAGGCGCAACAGAAATAATGATTAAAGGAAAAACTTTTATGCAGGCCGGGCAACCCGTAAAATGGAGCATTATGCTTAAAGGCCCACGCATGGGTTACACTTCTTTTAGTATTGTAAGTTCTCCATTAAGCAGTGAGTTGCAGCCTAAATACAACCTGGACAGCATATTTGGTAAAAAAACATTTACAGCAACACTTATTAAAAGCTGCGATGCAAAAAATATTTCGGGCTATTATTATTATCAGTTAAAATTGCCTAAAAAAGATATTGCCTTTTTAAAACTGAGCTGGGTAACTGTTAACGGTAACACTGCAATAAGAATTGATTGTTTTGATAACTACAGTAAATACGCAGCAAAATTAGATTGCCCTAAATAATACCAATTAGATATTGAAACAATGCTGCCAGCCTGAACTTGTAGAAAGTGTTTGACTATTGCACCGGTTTCGACAAGCTGCTAATGACATATATTTTAAAAGGTTGATAAACAATTTTTTTGCAAAAATTGATTTTAGCCACAAAGGCTCAAAGACACAAAGGAAAAAAGCAAAGCTTTTTTTCTACTTCGTGCCTTTGTGCCTTCGTGGCAACCCTTTTGCAGCGAAGCTGAGAACTTTTTTCTTACAGTCATTTGCAAAGAGCTTAAATTTTTTTATTATTTCCTCAACCTGACATTTTTTTTCTCGGAAAGATTCAATGTCTGATTGGTATGGCGAATAAGAAACTACAACTATGGTTTGCTATCTTTGTGCAGTAAAACAACTGAGCACAAAACCAGTAATTTATTGAAAATTATTAAACTACTTTATTCTGCAGTAATTAATCTTTTGCGTACCCGGCTTAGCAGGGTGCAATTTGTAATGGTAATTGCCACGCTGGTGGGTTTTATATCGGGGTTAATTGCGGTGCTGCTAAAATCGCTGGTGCATTTTATACAACATGCCATTGAAAAAATTCCTGTAAACCGTTTTGCTTATTTATTATTTCCTGCTGTGGGTTTATTGATTACTGTTTTTATTATCCGGCATTTTTTTGGCGGGCAAATTGAGAGAGGCATTGCCATGGTTTTAAAAGCCATTGCCAGGAGAGGATCTTTTATTCCGCTTAAACATACTTACCTGCATGTTATTACCAGCTCCATAACAGTTGGGCTTGGCGGCTCCGTTGGGTTAGAGGCGCCGATTGTTGCAACAGGTTCGGCAGTGGGCTCCACCCTCAGCCGCATCAGCGATTTAAATTACCAGGAAAGAACTTTACTGATTGCCTGTGGTGCTGCTGCCGGCATTGCTGCAGTTTTTAATGCCCCCATTGCGGGGGTAATTTTCGCAATAGAAGTTTTACTGGCCGAAACGGTGGTGAGTTATTTTATTCCGTTAATTATTTCTTCGGTTGCCGGTGTGCTGTGTTCTAAAATAATTTTGAATGAAAGTTTTTTATTCAACTTTGTATTAAAACAAAATTTTGATTATAGAAATGTGCCGTACTATATTTTGCTGGGTGTGCTGGCGGGTTTTGTATCGTTGTACTATGCCCGTATGTTTAAAGCCACAGAAAAAAGAATGCACCAGTGGAAAATGAATGAGTATTTAAAAGCTGTTGCCGGCGGTTTATTTTTGCTGGGTATTTATTTTATATTGCCGCCATTATTTGGCGAAGGATACAACAGTGTTAAGTTAGTTGCCAGTGGTAATTATAATTCGTTTACAGATAACACCACGCTGCTTACAAAGCTGGGTAATAACTGGGGTATAATTGTTTTTACTGCTTTAATATTTTTATTAAAACCTATTGCTGCCGGTATTACCATTGGCAGCGGTGGAAATGGCGGCAACTTTGCACCTTCGTTATTTAGTGGTGCCTACCTCGGTTTCTTTTTTAGTAAATTATTAAACAATACGCCATGGATAAAAATACCGGAAGGTAATTTTAGTTTGGTGGGCATGGCGGGTGTGCTGAGTGGCGTAATGTATTGTCCGCTTACGGCTATATTTTTAATTGCAGAAATTTCCAGCGGTTA
>NZ_JANPCM010000253.1:0-4493 GCF_031430955.1 Ferruginibacter sp. | reverse complement strand
GCATAGTTAATTTCTAATCTCGAAATTATTAAACAATTACTAATGAATACTTTTGTGCTACTTAAAATAATATAAATGGACAGGCGATTATCGGAGGTTGGAGTTGGCAAAGCTGTAATTATAAAACACTTTGAAAACGATGATATTTTTTTAAAACTGATGGAAATGGGCTGTGTGCCGGGTGAAAAAATTATTATTGACCAGGTGGCTCCATTAGGAGATCCTATTTCGATATTAGTAGCTGGTTACCGGCTTAGCTTAAGGTTAAATGAAGCAGAAAATATTTGGGTTGAAGAAATTGCAATCCTGTCAAAATAAATTATAAACAATTGATTATCAGTTAAATAATGACAGTTGGCTTATATTTTGGCTCTTTCAACCCCGTTCATGTCGGACATTTGATTATAGCTAATCATGTTATTAATACAACTTCTTTAAACCAGGTCTGGTTTGTAGTTTCTCCTCAAAATCCATTTAAAAATCCTGCCTCATTATTAAATGAGTATCAACGTTTGCACTTAGTGAATATCGCTATTGATGGCGAAACAAAACTAAGAAGCAGCAATGTAGAATTTAAATTACCCAAGCCTTCCTACACGGTTGATACGCTTACTTATCTTACAGAAAAACATCCCGAAATTGAATTTGCCATTATTATAGGCAGCGATGGTTTTCAAAATTTAGATAAGTGGAAGAATTATCAGCTCCTGATAAAAAATTACTCTTTTTACATTTATAAAAGGCCGGGCTTTGAAATTACTGAAACCTTTGGTGCTACAATTATTATGCTGGAAGCTCCGCTTCTGGATATATCAAGCACCCGTATTCGAAGTTTGATAAAAGAAAAAAAATCTATCCGGTTTTTGGTACCCGATGTGGTTAAAGAAGAAATTGAAAGAAATAGCTATTATAAAGTATAATTAAAATAACCAGCCTAACCCTAAACAAAATAACACAATAAAAGGTGCAGGTATTTTTGTTAACTGAAGTATTAAAAAAGTTGCGGCAATTACGCCGATATTCAAAAAACTGATATTGTTAAAAGGTAAAATTGAAACATCTTTTAGTAAGTATAAAGTTGCCGCCCACATAATACCCACCACCACGGCATTAATACCTTCCAGCGCACGGTAAACCACCACATATTTTTTTAAGTATTGCCAAACAGGGAAGAAAAATAAAACCAGTAAAGCGCTGGGTAAAAAAATTGCAACGGCACCAATTATACAGCCCAAAAGTTGCATTTCAACTCCTTCATTTTTCATAGCCATACCGCCGGTAAAAGAAGCAATTGAAAAAACAGGCCCGGGTATTGCACGTACCATTCCTGCACCGGTTAACAATTCCTCTCTTTCAATACGGATAACATTTTGATCTTTCTTTTGCATCCTTTCGGAGGTTGGCCTTGCAACATATTGGTCCAGCATTAAAGGAATCAACACATCTCCTCCTCCAAAAACAATACTACCAAAGCGATAAAAATTCTCAAAGAGATTATACGATTTGCGGTTCTCCCAGTTTTGTTTTCTTGCCGCCTCACTCAAAAAAGCGGCGACTAAAAAAATTAACCCAAACAGCCAGATATTTGTCCAGCGTACCTGTTTTGGTTTAATAACTTCTTTTTGCGGAATACGTTTGCTGCTGAAATTTGTAGCAATACCACCTGCTATTATTAGAGCAGGAAATACCCATGGCGTTTTAAATAAAAAGTAGGTAGCCGCCATAGCCAACAGCATTATTATTTGAGTAATAAAATTATTTACAGAAATTTTAAATGCTTTAAAAGCTGCATAAGCCAAAAAGCCGATAGCCATAGGTTGTATAAACTGGAAAATGCTGGTATTTAATTTTTCTTTTCCAATACCTGTAACCAAAAAAGATAAGCCACCCATTAAAAAACAGGCAGGTAAAATCCAGATAATTAAAGTTAAAACAGCTAAGGGTACTCCACCACGTTTGTACCCTATAAGCGTAAGGGTTTGGGTGGATGAAGCTCCCGGCAATAACTGGCAAAATGAGGTGTACTCCATCAACTCCTCTTTTGTTAAATCCCGTCTTCTATCTACAAAAGTTTTCATCATCATACCCATATGGCCCTGTGGCCCGCCAAAAGCAGTAACGCTGTGCAGCAACACTGCTTTTAAAAAAGGAATATGCCGGAGTAGTTTCAACTTATCTTTAAAAGATTATTTTTTCAATCCTATTTCTCTAAGGCGTTCATCAAGGTATTCACCTGCAGTAGCATCAGGGTATGCTTTTGGATGCTCCGCATCAATGCAACTATCAAGGCATTGAAGACTCATACTGCTTTTTGGATGAAGGAAGAAAGGAATTGAAAAACGGGAAGTATGCCATAACTCCCTTGCAGGATTTACAACACGGTGTGTGGTGCTGCGTAATTTATTGTTGGTTAGCCGCTGTAGCATATCCCCAACATTTACCACAATTTGTTCAGGTAAAGAAGTTACTCCAACCCACTCATTTTGCTTCGTTAAAATTTGCAAACCATCTGCAGACGCACCCACCAAAAGCGTAATCAAGTTAATATCTTCATGCTGTTCGGCACGTATGGCACTTTTAGGCTCGCTGGTAATGGGCGGGTAATGTATAGACCGCAGAATAGAATTTCCGTTGTGTACATACTCATCAAAATAATGCTCATCCAATCCTAAATACAAAGCAATAGCCTGTAATAAAGCGGTACCCGATTTTTCAAAAGCCCGGTAAGCCTTATCAAATGTGGGGTTGAATTTTGCAATTTGATTTACGGTAACGTTTGGCGGATACTCTTCTTCTTTAAAATTATCTCTTGGCACCTGGCCATATTGAAAAAATTCTTTTAAGTCCGGCGCATCGCTGCCTTTGGCGTGTTCTTTACCAAAACTGGTGTAACCTCTCTGGCCAGCCAGTTCAGGAATTTCATACTTTCTTTTTTGATCTGATGGAAGAGAAAAAAACTCCTGTACATATTTGTATAGATCACTTATTAATTCGTCGGGAACACCATGGTTTTTTACAGCAACAAAGCCAACATCTTCATAAGCTTTACCTAATTCCTGTACAAAAGTAGCTTTACGAACCGGGTCGCCACTTAAAAATTCTGCTAAATCAACTGAAGGAATGGCCATAAATTTTTCATTTAAGATTAACGAATGTAGATTTGAGTATGAAAAATTACAAAACTTATTGTTTACAGCGAACTATTACTCAAAACTTTTTATTTTTTGTAACGGTGATTTTACTTTTTTCCTGTGCCAATAAAAATTATTCCTCTGCTTCAGCATACCAATTTAAAAGTGCTGATAAAAAACCTGATTACAATAATCTTGATTACTGGGCTGCTCACCCCTGGAAAAAAGATCTGTCGGATAGTGTGCCAAAACCTTTACGTAATTCCTATATTTCTGATAGTTCTGTTGATGTTTTCTTTCTTCATCCTACCACATTAACAGATAAAAATGACAGCCGCCGGAATGCTGATATTGATGATGCTGCAATAAACTCAAAAACTGATTACTCAACTATTTTATACCAGGCAAGTGCTTTTAATGAACAAACGAGGGTTTTTGCACCAAGATACAGGCAGGCGCATATAAAAGCATTTTATATTCCTGAAAAAGAGGCAGAAAAATATTTTGATACTGCTTATGAAGATATAAGAACAGCTTTTTTATTTTATCTTACAAATTTAAATAATGGCCGGCCAATTATTATTGCAGCACACAGCCAGGGTACAAAACATGCAGGAAAATTATTGAAAGAATTTTTTGATAATAAACCATTGCAAAATAAATTAGTTTGTGCCTATATTATTGGATTACCTGTTCCTGAAAATTATTTTAGCGGTTTACAACCTTGCAAAGACTCCGCAGCTACCGGATGTTTTGTAAGCTGGCGCACTTACAAAAGAGGATATGAAATTAACAAAGTAGAAAATTTTAAAGCAGTAGTTATTAATCCTCTAACATGGACAATGGATACTTCATTTGTTTCTGCAAAGCAAAATAATGGAGGCGTATTATTAAAATTTAATAAAATTGTACCGCATGTGGTTGATGCTAATATTCATAATAATATTTTATGGACCAGTAAACCAAATGTTTTTGGAAAAATATTATTCAATAAAAAAAATTTTCACGTAGGTGATATAAACTTATTTTACATGAACATAAGGCAAAATGTAAAAACAAGGATTGGTGCTTTTTGGAAACAGTAAGGTTTACCTCGGATCATACAAATTTCCACAGAAAAAAATCTATAATTTCAATCTACTATTTTATTCTTCTCCATTTCCCTCCCCTGCGGGGAGGATAGGTGGGGCTTTACAAACCATACCTGGCACTTATTTCCAGCATTCTGTCAATTGGTTTTTTAGCAGCAAGACGTAATTCTTCATCCATGATAATTTCTGGCAATTCATACTCCATACATAAATACAATTTCTCCAAAGTGTTTAATTTCATGTGCGGACAATCGTTGCAGGCGCAACTGTT